>JAJYGK010000117.1 GCA_021790715.1 Chloroflexota bacterium | reverse complement strand
GGCGCCGGAGGAGATCGCCGCGAACCCACGGGCACGGAGCGCGCGTCTTCGCGCCGCGGAGCGGCTCGCGGCATGACGGAGCAGAGGAGAGACACGGTCCGCGTGGAGGAGGCGAGATGAGCACACGACACCAGCAGAGCCGCCGGCGGTCGTACGGCCGCCGCCAGCACGAGCTCCACGAGCGGCACGAACGGCAGATCCGCACCCCGGCCGACGAGGTCGAGGCGTTCGACGAACAGGCGCTCGTCCCGCTCGACCTGGGGACGCAGCGCCTGGCGCGCCTCTCGTTCGCCGCGGCGCCGCTCTCGTGGGCGAAGGGGGCCGCCTGATGGCGGTCTACGAGGGCACCCGCTACTACCCGCTCGCGCGGCCCGGGGCCGTGTCCCGGCGACGGCAGGCGGCGCGCGTGCGCGCCGGCCGTCGTGTGTCGCGGGTGCCTCTCGCCATGGCGACGATCCTCGTCTCGTTCCTGCTCGGGCTCTTCTACCTGACGCAGACCGTGCAGACCGCCGCCACCAACTACGACATCGATGCGCTCATCGCCGAGCGCACCCATCTCACGCAGCAGCTGCAGTCGCTGCAGGGAGACATCGCGGAGCAGGGCTCCGAGCTGTCGGTCACGAGTCGGGCGCTGGGCCTCGGCCTCAGCCAGCTCGGCGCGCCCGCCTGGATTCCGGCCCGGTAGCGGCCGATGCTCGGTCGCACCGACCGTCGGCGCCGCCTGATCGCCGTTCTGGCCATCTTCGTGCTGCTCTCGACGGTGGCCGGAGCGCGCCTGGCGTACTGGCAGGTCGCAGCCCACGGCATGCTCGTGAGCATGGCCCAGCAGCAGCTCAACCGGCCGTCGGTCGAGGCTGCGACACGCGGTTCGATCTACGACAGCACGGGCGTGCTCCTCGCCACGACCGT
The DNA here is from genome assembly GCA_021790715.1 of Chloroflexota bacterium. GTDB lineage: Bacteria > Chloroflexota > Limnocylindria > Limnocylindrales > CSP1-4 > JAJYNJ01. The sequence continues at coordinate 3,024 of JAJYGK010000117.1, read as the reverse complement.
CTACCGCGACCAGCTCGCCGCGTATCCCGACCAGATCCCGACCGCCCAGCAGGCGCCGATGGCGGCGACGCTGGCCGGCATCCTCCATCTCGACGCGGCGGCGACCGCGACGCTGGCCGGGCAGCTGGCGTCGAACGTCCCCTACGTCGTGCTCGCGAACGACCTCTCGAGCGCGCAGACCGCGGCGGTCCAGGCGGGCCTGGACAACGGCTCCCTCACCGAGCTCGACCTCGTCCCGCAGCCGGTCCGCGTCTACCCGGATCCGGGCGGCGCGCCCGACACCACGCTGGCAAGCCAGCTCCTCGGATTCGTCAACGTCTCCGGCCAGGGCCAGTACGGCATCGAGCAGCAATACCAGTCCGCGCTGGCCGGCCAGCCGCGGGTGGTGATGGCGGAGCGCGACGTCGCCGGACGGCCGATCGCGGGCACGGAGGTCGTCACCCAGGCGGGCATGGCGGGCCAGGACGTGCAGCTGACGATCAACGCGGGCCTGCAGCTCGCCGTCGAGAAGGAGCTCAACGCGGCGTGGATCGCCGACGAGGCGACCAGCGCGAGCGCGGTGGTCATGAATGCCTCGACGGGCGCCGTCGTGGCGTGGGCGAGCGAGCCGTCGTACAACGCGAACGACTACAACACCGTCGCGCGCACCGATCCGGCGGCGTTCGCCGACCCGATCATCAACCAGGTCTACGAGCCCGGCTCGGTCATGAAGATGTTCACTGCGACGGCGGCGATCTCGAACAAGGTCGTGACGCCCAACACGCTGATCGACGACAGCGGCGTCATGCAGGTGGGCCCGGTCCAGATCGCCGACGCGGACCGCCGGCCCATGGGGATGATCCCCTTCAAGACCGTCATCGCCTACTCGCGGAACGTCGGGGCGGCGCGCGTGGCGGCCATGCTCGGCAAGACCACCGATGCCTCGTCCCAGGTGCTGTACCAGTGGTGGGAGAAGCTCGGGATCGGGCAGCCCACCGGCGTCGGCCTGCCCGGCGAGCTGTCGGGGCTCGTGACGAACCCGGCCGTGACCCCGTGGACCGCCGTCGACCTGGCCAACCATGCCTTCGGCCAGGGCGTCGCCGTGACCACCGCCCAGCTCGCGCGCGGGTACGCCGCGATGGTCAACGGCGGCAGGCTCGTGACGCCGCACGTGGTCCAGGCGGTGGGCGGCGTCCCCGTCCCCGCCACGCCTGCGCCGCAGGTCATCTCGCCCGCCGTCTCGGCGACCCTGACGAGCATGATGCGGTACACCGTGACGGCGGTCCCCTGGTACGCCGCCTGGACGCTGATCCCCGGCTACAACGTCGGGGGCAAGACCGGCACGGCCCAGATCTGGGACTCGAAGACCGGGAACTGGGAGGCGAAGCACTTCGACTTCTCGTTCGTCGGGTACCTCGGCGTGCAGCATCCCGAGTACGTCATCGCGGTCGAGATCATCCACGGGACGCCGGACATCATCGCCCAGGGCGTCTTCCAGCAGAACATCACCTCGAACGAGCTGTTCCGTCGCATCGCCCGCGACACGATCCAGACCATGGACCTCGCGCCGCTCCCGTCCGCGTCGGCCTCGGCCGGCTCGGCGGCCGCGCCGGCGACCCCCGTGCCGCCGACCGCGATCCCGCCGTGGAGCGGCGAAGTGCCGGTCGCCACCGCGTCCCCCGGCCCCCCGTAGCGGGACCGCATGCGAGAATGACCCCGACCGTGACTGACGCTCCGATCCCGGGAACGAGCGGCGCCGATGCCCTGGACGGTCCGGGGATCGCGGCGATCGTCGATGGGCACCTCCTCCGCGCCTCCCTGCGCCCCGTCCGTCGTGCCGCCGTGGATTCCCGCCGTGTCGAGGAGGGGATGCTGTTCGTGGCCCTGCCCGGCGAGCACACCGACGGCCATCGGTTCCTGGCCGATGCGGTCGACCGGGGCGCGGCCGCGCTCCTCGTGACCCGCGATCTGCCGGAGGCCGAGCTCGACGCGCTCGCGGGCGCCGCCCCCGGCGGGTGCTCGATCGTCCGCGCGGACGACGGCCTGGCCGCCCTCCAGCACCTGGCGGCCGCGTGGCGCCGGCGCTTCGACCCGCTCGTGGTCGGCATCACGGGATCGGTCGCCAAGACCTCGACGAAGGAGGCGACGGCGACCGTGCTGGCGCGGGCGCGCCGGGTGCTCCGCTCCGAGGGCAACGAGAACAACGAGATCGGGCTGCCCCTCACGCTCCTGCGGCTGCAGCGAGCGGACGAGGTCGCGGTGGTCGAGATGGGGATGTACGTGCCCGGCGAGATCGCCCAGCTCGCGCAGATCGCCCGGCCGTCGATCGGCATCGTCACCGCGGTGCGGGGCGTCCACCTGGAGCGCGCGGGTTCGCTCGACGCCATCGAGCAGGGCAAGGGCCAGCTGGTCGAGGCGCTGCCGCCCGACGGGACGGCGATCCTCAACGCCGACGACGAGCGGGTGCGCCGGATGCGGCCCCGGACGCGGGCACGCGTGATGACCTACGGGTTCGACGCCTCGGCCGACGTCACGGCCGCCGACGTCACGTCCGCCGGGCTCGACGGGATGCGCTTCCGCCTGCGCCTGCCCGGATCCGACGCCACGCTCGCGGTGACGGCGCCGATCCTGGGACGGCACGGCGTGCACAACGGGCTGGCCGCCGCCGCCGCGGGCGTGGCCGCCGGCCTCGCCCCGGACGAGATCGCGGCCGGTCTTCGGGAAGGCTGGCATGCGCCCCACCGCGACGCGCTGGTGCGGATCGACGGGTGGGTCGCGATCGACGACACGTACAACGCCGGCCCGGACTCGATGGCGGCCGCCCTCGACCTGCTCGCGTCGCTCCCAGCCCGCCGCGTGGCCGTCCTCGGGGAGATGCTGGAGCTCGGCCCCGAATCCGGGGCGCTCCACCGTGCCGTGGGGGCGCGCGCCGCCGGCGCCGCGGACCTGCTGGTGCCGCTCGGCGAGGGCGCGCGGGCGATCGGCGAGGGCGCGCTGGCGGCCGGCATGCCGCCGGACCGCGTCCGGATGCTGCCCGACCTCGAC
>JAJYGK010000208.1 GCA_021790715.1 Chloroflexota bacterium | reverse complement strand
CAGTCGCGCCCGTCGCGCCGGCAGGCCCGGCGGTCCAGGTCGGCAGGGCCGGCGACCTATCCGGGGGCCCCGCCCGTCCCCGGCCGCGGCAGCAGGTCGAGCATCGGATGCACGTGCTGCACGTCGCACGTGTACCCGAGGCAGGGGACGCCGAGCAGTCGTTCAACGGTGGCGAGCAGCGAGTAGTGGTTGTAGGCGGTCGTCGAGACGACGTGCACCGCCGGCCGCGTGATGACGAGCGCCGGGACCCGGCCGCCGCCGGGCACCGCGTCGCAGCATCCCCGCGAGTCCACGCCGTTGCCCTCGTCCCACGTGACGAACACCACCGAGCCAGGGGTCCAGGATGGTGACTCCAGGATCCGCGGCACCCAGGTGGCCAGGAACTCGTCGCCGGCCCGGATCAGGTCGGCGCGCGTCTGCTGGAAGCCGCACGGGTTCGCCGGCGCCGCACCCGCTCCCGTCGGGGCGCCCGGCGCGGCGACTCGGACGCCGTGCATGTCGTGGCACTGGTCGGGCGTGATCCAGGCGAAGTCGGGGAGCGCCCCCGTCGCCAGGTCCGCCGAGAGCTGCGACAGGCCCACGACCCGTGCCATCCGCGCCGGGCTGGCCTGGATGTCCCGGTAGCTGACGAACGGGTCGTACTGGCGGCCGTAGAGGCCGTTCGCCGAGGCCTGCGCGAGCTTGTCGTGCGCCGGCAGCGCCTCGATATACGCCTTCCAGCTCAGACCGCGTGCCGCCAGCTCGTCGACGATGTCCGGCACGGTCAGCGTCACGGGGCGATCCGTCGTCACCCCCTGCGTGCCGCCCGAGGTCAGCGCGATGTAGTTGGGCTGGCTCGGATACGTGATCGAGTCGTAGTTGGTCGCGAGGCCGTAGGTCGATGCCGCGCGGGTGATCCACGGCGCGTACGGGCTGCCGATCAGCCCCGCGGCTTCCTGGTTCTCCATCGCGATGACGACCACGTGCGGCACGGCCCCGGCCCCGGCGGTCGCGCTCGCGGAGGCGCCCGGCGACGCGGTGGCGGCCGCCGATGCCTCCGGCCCGGGGCCACGCGCGGACTGTGGGGAAGGGGTCGCCGGACCGACCGTCGTCGATGCGCCGCAGCCGGCAACGATCCACGCCACCGCGATGGCAAGGCATGCCCCGACGCGGCCGACCGGCCGCCGCGATCGATCCAACCTGTCCCCTCCGCCTGTCGGCCACGAGTATCCGGCGCCCCGGCTTGCGGTCGATCACGCCGACACCGGCCGGCTCATGACAGGGCCGTCGAGCGCACAGCCGCCGCGTTGCAGTGGTGTTGCGCCCTCGCGACGGGCAGGCGGGAGGCGGGTGGCGGGCCCGCGCGGGTGAGCCCGCCCACCCGCGCGCACGCCCGCGGCCGATCCTTGCCATAATCGGCCCCGCGGCGCGCCTGGCCGGGCCGTTCTTCGTATCCGCTCGCAGCTCGGGGCATACATGACGGACGTTCCTCGACCGTGACGACGGAAGAACAGACCACCGCCTCCGGCGCGTCGGTGCCGGCCGAAGCGCCGCCCGCCGAGGGTGGGCTCGGGCGGCGCAACGAGCGCTTCATGATCGTGGGCGTGCTGGGTTACAGCGCGCTCGTCGTCCTCCTGATGTTCTTCCGGGGGATCGAGATCACCCCCGACGTGATGGCGGTCGCGTTCGGCCTGGGCGCGGTCATCCTCGGGCGGGGCCGCCTGTTCCTCCGCGACTGGCTCCCGTTCGTCGTGCTGTTCCTGGCCTACGAGGAGATGCGCGGCCTCGCCGACAACTTCGGCTTCACGGTCCACGTGACGGACATGGTCACGGCCGAACGGCTCGTGGCGTTCGGGAACATCCCCTCGCAGATCCTGCAGGACGCATTCCACCCCGCGACCGGCGTCGACATCGTGGCCGAGATCGCGACCGTGGTCTACATGCTCCACTTCGCACTGCCGCTCGTCACGGGTTTCATCCTGTGGGTGTGGCGCCGCAGCCACTACTACGACTTCGTGGCGGCCCTGATCCTGCTCAGCCTGGTGGGCTTCGTGACGTTCGTGCTGATCCCCACCGCGCCGCCCTGGTACGCGGCGCAGGTCGGCGCCCTCAACGGCCCGAACGGGCAGCCGGTGATCTCGTACCTGAAGCCCGGCGCGTTCGACACGCTGGCGAACTTCTTCGGGTTCAAGTCCGACTACATCTACACCTACGTCTTCTACGACGTGAATCCCAACGGCTTCGCGGCCTGGCCCTCCCTGCACGTGGGATACCCGTTCCTCTCGTTCCTCGTGCTCCGCCGGGCGTTCGGGAAGATCGGGTGGATCGGGTTCGCGTACACGCTGCTCGTCGCCTTCTCGGTCATGTACACGGGCGATCACTGGCTCATCGACTGCATCGGCGGCGTCGCCTACGCGTACGTCGCGTACTACGTGGTCACACGGGCGTCGGTCGTCCAGCGGCGGCTCGCCGTGCTGCGCGACGACACGCTCTCGGTCGGCGGCATGGGCACGGCACGTGAGTGGGTCATGTCCCTCCGGTCCACGATCTCGTGGCCCCTGCTCCTGCTCGGCGTCGGCGTCGCCCTGCTGGGGGTCAGCGCCGTCCAGGCGATGGAGCAGGCGCGCGACACGGCCACGTGGCTCTTCGTCGTGCCGTGGTTCGTGATCCTGGCGGGGGTGTGGCTGATGGCCGCGGCGATCCTCCGCAGAAGGCGGCAGGTGGAATGAGCATCGAAGACCGGATCTCGGCGGCCCGGCGGCGGGCGGCCGCGGAACGCGGGCGCCAGGGGATCCCCCCGACGGCAGAGGCCGCCCTCGGCGTGATCGGCGGGTCGGGCCTCTACGAGATCGAGGGCCTGCGGGACGTCGTCGAGGTGCGGCCGCAGACGCCGTACGGGTCGCCGTCGGATGCGCTGGTCGTCGGTACCCTGGGACGCACGCGCGTCGCGTTCCTGCCGCGCCACGGCCGCGGGCACCGGCTGACACCCTCCGAGGTCCCCTTCCGCGCGAACATCTACGCCCTCAGGCTGCTCGGCGTGGGATCCGTCGTGGCGGTGTCCGCGTGCGGGTCGCTCCGCGAGGAGATCCGTCCCCGCGACGTCGTCGTCCCCGACCAGTTCATCGACCGGACGAAGGATCGCCCCGCCACGCTGTACGGCGGCGGCGTCGTCGTGCACGTGGCGTTCGCCGACCCGTTCTGCCCGTCGCTCTCCGCGCGCCTGGCGGCCGAGGCCGAGAAGGTCTTCGGCGAGGCGGACCGGGCGGCCGGGACGGCAGGCACGGACACGGCGCGCCGCGTGCACCGCGGCGGCACGTACGTCGCGATGGAGGGGCCCCAGTTCTCGACCCGGGCCGAGTCCAGCCTGTACCGGAGCTGGGGCGCAAGCGTGATCGGCATGACCGGACTGCCCGAGGCGAAGCTCGCCCGGGAGGCCGAGCTGTGCTACGGCATGCTGGCGTACGCGACCGACTACGACTGCTGGCACGAGGACGAGGAGCCGGTGACCGTCGCCCAGGTGGTCGCGAACCTCGGCGCCAACGTCGCCTCCGCGCGCTCGATCCTCACCCGCCTGGCCTCCGACGGCCTGCCGTCGCGCGACGCCTGCGGGTGCGCGTCGGCACTCGACAACGCCGTCCAGACCGACCCGGCCGCCGTCGACCGCGCCCGCGTGCGGGAGTTGTCGCTGCTGCTCGGCGGAGCGCTCGGCACCGACTGAAGCCGTGCCGCCAGGCGCGCCGTGGAGGGGCCGCCGCCCCCGGACGCTGCTCGCCGCCGCGGTGGTCGCCGTCCTGGTCGCGTCCTGCGGGGGTTCGTCCACGCCCCTGCCGCGCCCGGCGTCCGCGAGCCCACAGGCCGCTGTCTCCGGCGCGGCGTCTCCGGGTGGAGCCGCGGGGCCTCCGGGCGCCACCGGGGCGACCGCCGCACCCTCCGCGACCGGGGCGGCCGGCGCACCCTCCGCGGGTGGCTCCGCCGGTGACTGGCCC
>JAJYGK010000196.1 GCA_021790715.1 Chloroflexota bacterium | reverse complement strand
GCCCGGCGACGGGACCACGCGCAGCCTGGCCCGCGGCACGCCGTACGTCACCGTCCCCGACTTCATCCTCACCCAGGCCCTGGTCGAGGCCGCCCGGACCCACGGGAGCACATTCCACGTCGGGCCGATCGTCACCGTCGACGTGGAACCGCATCTCTCACTCGAATCGACGGCGGGCTGGCGGGACCATGGGCTCCTCGCGGTCGAGATGGAGTCGGCGGCCCTCTTCTACCTGGCCCTTCGTGCGAGCGCGGCCGGGCCGGATGTGGTGCGCGCCGGATGCGTGCTCGCCGTCAGCGACGGCCTGGACGGCCATCCCGACGGCCCGCAGCGCTACATGACCGACCGGGAACTGGAGGCGGCGACCGACGTCATGCACCGGGTCGCGCTCGACGCCCTGCTGTCGTCCGCGGTCGAGGCGAAGGCGTGAAGCGAGCGAGGAAGCCGGTGGGCGGGTTGGCGATCGATCGCCGCGCCGGGGGCTGGCGGCCGTGGATGCGCAACTGAGCCAATCCCCGGAACCCGATGCTGCGTTCGATGCCGCGGTCGCCGCCGCGCTGGCCGCCGGCCGGCTGCTCATGGACCGCTTCGGCCACGAGTCGGGAACGCGGCGCGATGGCCTGGCCGACATGAGCACCGACGTGGAGCGGGCCGCGGACGACGCGATCGTGGCGATCCTGCGCGAGGCCGCGCCCGGGCACGGGTTCCTGACCGAGGAGCGGTCGCCCGTGCCGAGCGGGGACGGTGCGCGGTGGATCGTCGATCCGCTGGACGGGACCGTCAACTTCGCCCACGGCGTGCCCTACTTCGCCGTCTCGATCGCCCTGGAGGTCGACGGGCAATTGCGCCTCGGCGTCATCTTCGACCCGGTTCGGGCGGATCTCTACGTGGCGCGGGAGCACGGAGGCGCATCACTGAATGGCCACGCGATCCACGTCAGCGCGACGGAGTCGCTGTCGGAGGCCTTCCTCAGCACGGGCTTTCCGGCCGACGTGTGGTCGAGCGGGACGAACGTCGCGCCGGTGGCTCGTCTCGTCCGGCACGCCCTCGGCCTGCGCTCCATGGGTGCCGCAGCGCTCGACCTCGCGGGCGTCGCCGCCGGCCGCTTCGACCTGCACTGGGAGGCCGGCCTCCGCCCCTGGGACGTCGCCGCGGCCGCGCTCCTCGTCCGCGAGGCGGGCGGGATCGCCACCGATTACTCGGGGCGCGACGGCGGGATCTTCAGCGGCGAGATCGTCGCCGGGAATCGAGCGATCCACGCGCAGGTCACCGAACAGCTTCGCGCCGTCATGGACACCCCACCGGAGGGATCGACCTGAAACGAACCGGGACGACCCAACGTGTGATGACGCCGGAGGAGGCACGGTCGCGCCTGCGTGCTGCACGACAAGCCCGCCGACGCTGCCCCGCCGGAGTACGGTGACGGTCGCGAGCATGGGAGGACCAGTGGACCAGAGCGGCTCGGGACAGCCGATGCTCAACACGCGCGACCGACGGGACGCCATCGAGCGCCTGATCGCGACGGACCAGCGGGTCTCCGTGGCCGATCTGACGTCGCGGTTCGGCGTGACGGACGTTTCGATCCGGCGCGATCTCGCCGCGCTCGAAGAGGAAGGCCGGCTGCACCGGATCCACGGCGGTGCGGTGGCCCCCTCGTCGAACCATGGCGCGTACGCGCGGAAGCTCCAGGAGCACCGCGAGGCAAAGCTGCGCATCGGGAACGCCGCGGCCGCACTCGTCGATCGCGGCGACGTTGTCTTCTTCGATTCGGGCACGACGGTTGCCGCGGTGGCCGCACGGATCCCTGCCGCACTCCGTTCGGGCAGCGCGATCACGGCCGTGACCCATTCGCTGCCCGTCATCGAGGAGATCGGCGCGTGGCCGAGCCCCAACCTGGTCTGTCTCGGCGGCCTGTATCTGCCCGACTTTCGCGCGCTCGTGGGTCCGCAGACGGTCGGTCATCTGCGCGAGCTCACGGCCGACGTGGTCTTCGTCGGATGTGACGGGCTGACCATCGAGACCGGGCTGACGACGCCGCACGTGCTCGTGGCGGAGGTGGGCGCGGTCATGGCCGAGCGCGCCCGGACAGTGATCGCGGTCGCGGATGCCTCGAAACTCGGCCGGTCGGGCTTCACGCCGATCATCCCGCTCGCGTCAGTCAACGTCATCGTCACCGACGACGCGGCGGATCCCGGTCTTGTCTCCCGGATCCGGCAGATGGGCGTCGAGGTCGTCATCGCGTGACGGCCCGCCATGCCGCCGGCTGGGCGCTGCACGGCATCGCCGCGCACATCATCGAGAACGCCGCGCTGCGGGTGGTCGTGCTGCCCGAGCTCGGCGGAAAGGTCATCGAGCTGGTCGACAAGGTGGCCGATCGCGATCTCCTCTGGCACAACCCGCGCACGCCTCCGCGCCGGGCGCCCTTCGGGGCCCACTTCGACGACTGGTGGACGGGCGGCTGGGACGAGATCTTCCCCACCGGCGACCACGCACACCTTCACGGGGAATCGCTTCCGTACATGGGCGAGTTGTGGTCGGTTCCGTGGGACGCCCGGGACGAAACATTCGACGGTGGCGTCGCGGTGGTGACGTCGGGCGAGGGGACCATCGCCCCGGCCCGGCTCGAACGGCGGCTCGAGCTGCACGGGGACGAGCCGGTGCTGTGGGCGCGCTACCGGCTGACAAACCTGGACAGACGGCCGCTCCCGTTCCTGTGGGGCATCCACCCGGCGCTGGCCGTCTCACCGGCGCACCGGATCGACCTGCCGGCCGACACGATGCTCGTGGGTGTGTCCGCCGATCCCTCGCTCGGCGAGGCGGGTGAGACGTACGCATGGCCCACATTGCCGGCGACCGCTTCGCGTCCCGCGCGCGACATGCGCCGGGTGCCGCCGCCCGACGCGCTCGCCTTCGGCGGTCACTGGGCGACCGGCCTGCGCCAGGGCTGGGTCGCGCTCACGGATACCGAGCGCGGCCGCGGGCTCGCGATCTCATTTCCGCTCGCCGTGTTCCCGGCCGCCTGGGTGTGGCAGGTGTACGGCGGGTGGCGAGGGCACTACCACGTCGCTCTCGAACCGTGGAGCGGCTATCCGATGCAACTCGACGAGGCGCGCGCTGCGGGCAGGGCGCGGGAGCTCGGACCGGGCGAAACACTCGAGGCCGAGCTTGCGTTCGTCGTCTACGGAGGTCTTCGGGAGGTCACGTCCGTCCGCCGCGACGGCGCGCGCGTGGAAGTCATCTGATCCCGCCGACCACGGCGTCGCCGGCGCCCTGACGCCGACATCGTGGAGGCCCGGCGGGGACGGGCGCCGGATGCGGCACGCCCCGACTCGTGTTCCCCCGCCCGGGCCCGATGGAGCGCCCGGGAGGGTCAGGCGTGCTGCTGCGGGTACCCGTCGGCGGGGAAGCCGGGCCACCAGATCCGATCGTCGCTGTTGGGCCGCGAGCCGGACCCGCGCGTGATCGCCAGGATCCCCACGACCACGAGGAGCAGCACGAATGCGAGCAGTTCCATGCCGCAACCGTATCCCGACGGCTTGATGAGAGCAAGTCGAAGTACCGTAAGGAATGATCACAACAGCTGATCAGTCGCCGCATCGACCCGCGCCACTGCGGCCCTGCGGTCGCGGTGCCCACGCGGCGAAGTTCGAGCCGAAGGCCACTGGCGCGCCGGGATACGGCTGCGCGACTGTTCAGGGCGCTGCACGGCGGCAACCGGGCCGGATCGCCCGCCGCCCGGTCACGGTCGTCGTGCGCGCCTCGTCGAGGGACGCGGAGGGAGAGGGAAGATGAGCCTGCGCTCGTGGCTGGCGGCGGCTGCCGCCGGCATGCTGCTGTTCGGCCTCGCGCCGGTCGCGTCGGCCGCGGATTCCACGCCACCGCTGCCCGCGAGCATGGCCGCGGTGGGCGACTCGATCAGCCAGGCGGTGAGCTCGGGCGGGAGCCTCGGCACG
>JAJYGK010000005.1 GCA_021790715.1 Chloroflexota bacterium | reverse complement strand
CAGCCGCGCGGCGAGGTCGCGCGCCGCGTGCGGCGCGTCGGGGATGAGGGCCTCGACGAGCGCCGCGGCGTCCGCGGCGGCGCCGTCCCGCAGTCCCTGCAGCCGGGCCGCGTGCCGGGCCGAGGCACGGCCGAGGCGAAGCAGGCGGATCTCGCCGAGCCTGCCGCAGTCGACGTGCACGGCGCCGCTGGCCGGGATCTCCTCCACCCGCTCGATCGAGCCTCTCGGGATGGCGCGCCAGGTCGAATCGTCCACGGGGGCGAGCACGAATCCACGATCGTGATACGCGAGCTGGGCCACGCCTCCGGACCGCCCCGCCCGGATCTCGGGACCGCCCTGCCCGGGCTCCGCCGGCGCTCCGCCGGCGCCGAGGGAGCCGTCGAAGCCGACCGAGCCGCCAAAGGCCGCACCATCGTCGCGATCGGCCGCCTCGTACTCCTCGAGCTCGATCGGCTCGCCGGCCGGAAGCTCGACGAACCGATCGCGCAGGCGCTGGCGCAGACGGCGATCGCGCAGCTCGCGCACGAGGAGACCGAGCCCGGTGCCGAGACGCTCGCAGACGAGGCGGGGGGCATCGGGCGTCGATCCCACGACGAGGAGGACGGCGCCCGGTTGCGCGGCGATGACGGAGAGGTCGCGATATGCGGCGCGCCGCAGGCCGGTCCCGGCGACGTCGAAGGTGAATCCGTCGTCCTCGAGCGCCAGCGTGAGCCGGCCGGCCGCCCCGCCGGGCGCGATCAGCCGCCCCTCTCCCTCGACGAGGACGGGTGCGGCGGTCATGCGCCGGGCTCGCGCTGCCCCATGGCGCGCATGGTACGCAACGCGCCGCGCGGGGGAGCGGCCCCGGCGGAGCGGAGGGCGTCGCGCGAGGCGCGGGCCGGGGCACACCGAAAGTCCCGGTCGGACTGGTACGTCAGTGCCAGCGCGTCTGGCGCCTGCATGACGTACTACAGGACTACTCGAACGGATCGCCGAACCCGGGAAGCGATCAGTCGGGACCGAACCGCGCCGCCGGCCCAGATGCGCCGCGAGACCCTGACGCGACGCACCGCGTGGCCCGTCGAGCCGGTCCGGCGCCGAGGCCTCGACCGCTGACCCCGGCGCGTCCTGTCTCCAGCGGAGGGCCCGCGCGGACGGCCCCGATGCCCGCGCAACGCTCGCAGGAGTGCCCACCATGCGTGCGAATCGATCCCGCCTGACCCCTGACAGGCGGTCCTTCGGGTTCGCGGCCTCGCCGCGGTGCCTGCCATGAGCGGCGCACCGCTCGTCCGTCGCCGACCGCTCAACCCGCGTCTTGCCTGGTTCACCGCCCTCTCGATCCTCGGCGGCTTCGGCGCGCTGGCCTGGGCCACGCTGGCCACGCCCCTCGCGCCCGCCATCGCGCTGCGTGCCGCGGATCTCACGACGACCGACACGACGGTCTCGGGGCTCCTCTTCTGGATCGGCGTGGGACTGCTCGGTTCACTGCGCGTCTCGTCGCTGGGCGGCAGTGCGGTCCTCACGCTGCACCTCCCGTTCATCGTGGCGGCCACCCTCCTCGGCGGCCCCGCGGCGGGCGGCTGGGTCGCGCTCGTCTCGACGATCGAGCTGCGGGAGATCCGCGAGGTCCCCTGGTACGGGTCGCTGGCCAACCACGCGGTCTGCGCCTTCGGCGCGGTCGCGGGCGGGGTGGCCGCGCTCCTCGCCCGTGATGCGACGGCGAGCGTCGTCGCGCCGGAGGCTGCAGCACTGGCGGCCGCCGTCGCCGGGGCGCTCGTCTTCGCCGCGGTCAACATCGGCCACGCGGCGGCCACGATCGCGCTCCGCGAGGAGCTCACCGTGCCCGAGACCCTGCTGCTCTTCGGCGCCCCCTGGCGGCGCTCGTTCGCCGGCGAGGTCGTCCTCGCCTGGATCCTCGCGTTCGCCTACGTCGGCATCGGCTGGTGGGCGGCGCTGGTCTGCGTGGCCCTGGCCGTGCTCGTCTGGGAGTCGCACGACGATCGCGAGCGCGTGAGCCACGACGAGATGACCGGGCTGCTCAACCGCACCGGGCTCATGGTGCACGTGGCGGGTGCGGTCGCACGGGCACGGCGGACCGGCACCCCCAGCCTGCTCATCTCGCTGGACCTCGACGGCTTCAAGGCGATCAACGACACGCATGGCCACCCCGCGGGCGACGAGGTGCTGCAGATCGTCAGCGAGCGGCTCCGGGACGCCATCCGCGTCACCGACGCCGCGGCTCGGGTGGGAGGCGACGAGTTCAACCTCGTGCTCCCGGAGATCGCCGACCTCGTCACGGCACGGCGCGTCGCCGAGCGCATCCGGCAGCGGCTCGCCGACCCGATCGCGATCGGCGACCGCGAGGTCCACGTCGGGTCGTCGCTCGGGCTCGTCTTCGTGGACGGCCGCGCCACCGGATCGCTCGCCCGGCTGCTGGCGGCGGCGGACCGGGCGATGTACGCGGCGAAGCAGTCGGGCGGCGGCGTCCGGTTTGCCAACCGCCCGGACCGGGCCTCGCGGCCGCCACGCGCGTCGGCGAACGGCGGCACCGACCCGACGGGAGGCGGCTCGGGCGGCGCGGGTACCGGTGCGCGCCGGCGTGCCGACAGGCGGTCGAGGCCCGCCGACAGGCGTCCGACTCTCGCCGACAGGCGTCCGACTCTCGCCGACAGGCGTCCGGCTCCCGCCGGCGAGGATCACGGCCCGGCACGGCGCACCCACGCGCCCCGCCTGCCGGCGCAGAGCCTCGCCATCTGACCGGACTGCGGCGCCGGAGGCTCCGGCCACGGACCGCTCGCTCACGCCGACACCGCTTCATCTCATCACACGGTCTCGGAGGTTCCACCATGCCGGTCGTGCAGGCAGGCCCCAACCAGTACCTCGTGGTCGGACGCCGGGGCGCGCTCGAGAACCGCGGCTCGGCGGTCCAGGCGCTCCTGTGGCCCGGCACGAGCTACGTGCTGGTCCCCAGCGTCAAGCAGGAGGCCACGTTCGAGTTCACGCAGGAGACGAAGGACGGCATCCCGCTCCGGTTCAAGGGCATCGTGATCTACCGGGTCGTCGACCCGGTGGCGGCGGCCCGCGCCTTCGACTTCGCCTCTGACGGGCTCGGCGAGATCGGCGCCCTGCTCACCCACGTGAGCCTCGGGGAGCTCAGGCACGCCGTCTCGCACATGACGATGGTCGAGTGCATCGAGCAGCGCAAGACGACCCTGGGCGAGGTGGTCGCCGGCGCGCTGCAGGAGACGATCCGGGCCGACGGCGACGCGGGCCATGCCTGGGGGATCACCGTCGAGGTCGCCCAGGTGGCCCAGGTCTTCATCGTCGACCCGCAGCTGCGCGCCCAGCTCGAGGCCGGGGTGCGGGACGAGATCAGGCTCGGGGCCGACCAGTCGGCCATCCGCACGCAGGAGGTCAGGCGCCTCGCGGAGATCGAATCGCAGGGCCGCGTCGACGACCAGTCGCTGGCCGCCGACAAGGGTGCCCTGCGTCGGGAGCAGGAGAAGTTCCACGCGCAGCTGGAGATCGACCGGGATCGGGTGGAATCGGAGACACCCATGCGTCTCCTCGCCATCGAGCGCGAGCGCGAGGTCCTCGCCCAGGAGATCGAGAACCGGCGTCTCCGGAACGAACTCACGGCGCTCGAGGTCGAGGGGCAGCTCATGGCCGACCGCGCCCGCCAGGCGCTGCGACGCGAGATCCTGCCCATCGAGCAGGCACCGCAGATCGTGGAGGCCGCCTCGCAGGTGCTGCGCGGCACGAACCTCGCGATCTACGGCGAGAACGCGCAGCTCGTGGGCCAGCTCGCGCCGCTGTTCGACCTGCTCGGCCAGGCGGTACGGCGGGCCACGGAGCCGGCGGAAAGACCCGCGTGACGGGCGGAGGCCGGCCACACCGCGGGTCCGGGACGACGGGCGGATGCCGGCCTGACCGTCGTCGGGGCGCGGGCCGTGCCGGGCCGGGAAACCGTGTTCAGGCCAGCGATAGGATGCGGAGCGGGTTGTCGACGG
>JAJYGK010000095.1 GCA_021790715.1 Chloroflexota bacterium | reverse complement strand
CCCGCCGACGACGACCCCGGCCGGTTCCTGCGCTACCTTGCCGCCGCGCTCGTCCCGCTCCGGCGGCCGGCCGAGGGTGCCTGCTCCGCGCTGCTCGGGCCCGGGGCGAGCCCGTCGCCGCCGCTCGCGGCCGCCACGCTGCTCGAGGCGATCGCCGCGTCCGACGAGCCCTTCGTGCTCGTCCTCGACGACTACCATGTCGTGACCGATCCGGCCGTCCATGCGCTCGTCGGCTATCTCGTCGAGCACGCACCGCCGTTCTGCCACGTCGTCCTCGCGACGCGCGAGGATCCGCCGCTGCCGCTGGCCCGGCTGCGCGCACAGGGGCGGCTCGTCGAGGTTCGTGGCGATGATCTCCGCTTCAGCGCCGACGAGGCGGCGGCGTACCTCGCCGATCTCCCCGCGCTGTCCGCCGACGGCGCCCGAGCGCTGTTCGACCGCACCGAGGGCTGGCCGGCGGCGCTGCAGCTCGCGGCGCTCGGCATCGCGGGGGCTCCCGACCCCGACGCCGTCGTCGCCTCGTTCGCCGGCGTGCCCCGCCACGTCTTCGACTACCTCGCCGACGAGGCCCTGGCCGGCCTCGATCCCGATCTCGCCGACTTCCTCGTGCGGAGCTCGATCGCCGAGCGCCTCTGCGGCTCCCTCTGTGCGGAGCTGACCGGGCGCGACGATGCCGGCGAGCTGCTCGGGCGGGCGGAGCGGGCCAACCTCTTCGTGGTGCCGCTCGACGAGGAACGCCGCTGGTTCCGCTTCCACGCCCTGTTCGCCGACTACCTGCGCTCTCGGCTCGGGCTCGAGGAACGGCGTGTCCTGCACCGCCGTGCGGCGGCCTGGTTCGAGCGTGCCGGCCTGGGCCGCGAGGCCATCGCGCACCTGCTCGCCGCCGCCGACCAGCGGGCAGCCGCGCACCGCATCGCGTGCGAGGCGCGCGGCGCGTTCGAAGCGGGCGAGGATGCCACGCTGCTGCGCTGGATCGAGTCGCTGCCGCGCGAGTGCGTCGCGGCGGCGCCCGACCTCGTGGCGTGGCACGCGTGGGCGCTGTTCGACACCGGGCGGCTCGCCGAGGCGGACGCGGAGGCCGCCGCGCACCTGGAGAGCACCGGCCGGCGTGGCCCCGCGGAAGGTCGCCTCCTCGCCCTGCGCGCGCTGCTCCAGACGGTGACCGGGCCGGACGCCGAGAACCTCGCGCGCGCGGGTCTCGACGCCGTCGGCGACGACGCCTACTTCCGCGGCGCGTGCCTCCAGGCGCTCGGGCTCGCCGCGCTCGCCCGAGGAAGGCTCGACGAGGCGGTCGCGTCGCTCGACGACGCGTTCGCCGCCATCCGGCATCTCGGACCCGCGCTCGCGTGCGCGGGGGTCACGCCGCTCGCGCAGGCGCTGCTCGCGGTCGGCCGCCGCGACGCCGCCGAGCGGCTGTGCCGCGAGCTGGCGGACGAGTACGGCTCGGGGCGGGCCGACGGCACGGGCAGCTGGTACCTCGACGTGGTCCTCGGCATGCTGCGCTACGAGGCCAACGACGTCGCCGAGGCCAGGCACCTCCTGGAGCGCGGGTTCGCGGCCGCGTCGCGGTATCGCGTCGGGCGGGCGACGATCGAGTGGGGTGTCGCGCACCTCGCCTTCGCGCGTCGCGCGACCGGCGATCCCGAGGGCGATCTCGAAGCCCTGCGCATGGCCGCCGTCGACGTCCGCCGCAGCGGCCTTGCGCTCCCGCTCGCCCTGCCCGAGATCGAGGCGCGCATCCGGCTCCTGGAGGGCGATACCGGCTGGGCGGCACGCTGGGCCGAGGCGGCACCCGATGCGGCCGAGGCACGCTCGCCCCTCGGCCTGCAGCTCGCGCTGTCCCGCCAGGTCACTCGCGCGCGGGTGCGTCTCGCGCAGCGGCGCCCGGCCGAGGCGCGCGAGCTCCTGCGCGGTCCCGCGAGCGCGTATCGGGCGATGGGCGCGGTCGCGGACCTCATCGACGTCCTCGTGCTGCAGGGCGCCGCCGACGAGCAGGAGGGTCGTCGCTCGGAGGCCATCCGGGCCCTGTCCGAAGCGGTGACGCTGGCGGCGCCCGGCGGCTACGTGCGCCGGCTCGTCGAGGACGCCGCGCCGGTCGCGCACCTCCTGCCGCTCGTGCGGAAGGCGGCACCCGCGTTCGTCGACGAGGTGCTCGCCGCCCTCCGGCCGGCGGGCGGCGGCGGCACGGTGTGGAACGCGGGCGACCAGCTCCTCGAGCTGCTGACGCCGCGCGAGCTCGACGTGCTGCGCCAGCTCGCGCGCGGCGCCCGGAACGCGGAGATCGCGGACGCCCTCGGCGTGTCGCCGGGCACGGCGCGCTGGCACGTCGCGAACGTGCTCGCGAAGCTCGGCGAGCGGAGCCGCGCCAAGGCCGTGGTGCGGGCACAGGCGCTGGGGATCGTGTAGCGGGCACGCCCTGCAGGAGTGCAGGGGCGCCCCCGGGCGTTGGGCCGCGAGCATGCGCGGCATGGAGCGCTACGAGATCCGGGTCGCGGGGCCCATCGGCGCGCGACGAGCGGCCGCGGTCGGGTGCCAGATCGTCGACGCCACGCCCGAGCAGACGCTGCTCGCGTTCGATGCCGCCGACTCCACCGCGCTCTACGGGCTGTTCGCCCGCCTGCGCGACGCCGGCCTGGATCTCGTGGCCATCACGCGCATGCCCGCCGCGTCACCCGACGGGGCGGGCACGAAGGAGGCTTCCGATGTTCCCCGCTGAGACCGGCGCGTCCGAGCGATCGTGGCGCGGGCTGTACGTGGCGGCCGGGGCCGCCGCCCTGCTGACGGCGCTCGCCGTCCCCTTCCAGGTGCTCCTCTTCATCGCCTGGCCGCCGCCCGAGCACGGCACCGCGGCCGACTGGTTCGCCCTGTTCGGGACCAACCCGGTGCACGGCCTGCTCAGCCTCGATCTCGTGATGATGGTGGAGCAGATGCTCGTGATCCCGATCGCCCTCGCGCTGTACCGGCTGCTGCGTCGCGCGAACGAGTCGACGATGGCGCTCGCGCTGGCGGCCTGGCTGGTCGGCGCGGGCCTCTTCGTCGCCTCCAACACGGCCTTCCAGATGCTCACCCTGAGCAATGGCTACGCGGCCGCCGCGACGGATGCGGCACGCGCCCCGTTCCTCGCCGCGGGCGAGGTCATGCTCGCGACCTACTGGGGCATGGGCACGCCCTTCGTGTTCGGCTACGTGCTGAGCGCAACGGCCGGGATCCTGCTCGGCTTCGCCATGCTGCGAACGCGGATCTTCGGCCGGCTCGCCGCCTGGGGTGCGATCGGCGGCAACCTCGTCGGGCTCGGCATCTTCCTGCCCGGCATCGGCACCGGCGTGTCGCTCGCCTCGGTCCTCGTCCTGTGGGCCTGGTACGTGCTCATCGGCGTGCGGCTCGTGCGCCTGGGACGGTCCGGCTCGATCGACCAACCGGCGACCGCCCCCGACGCCACGCTCGCGGCCGCCTGACCGTCGCCCGACCCTGGCACTCCGGCGTCCCCGAAAGGAGATCGCTTCCATGTCCGACCAAGTGCTCCGCACCGTCCTCGGCGGGGTCCTCCTCCTGCACGGCCTGGGCCACGGCGGCGCGATCGGCGCGCTCGCCTGGATCGCCCATTTCGGCCCCGGCCACACCGGCGACTGGCACGCCGCCCACTCGTGGCTGCTGCCCGACCTCGCCCCGTCCACCGCGACTGCGCTGGCCACCGGCGCGTGGGCGCTCGCGCTCATCGGGTTCGTCGCGGCTGCCATCGCGTTCTGGGGCATCGGCCTCCCGGTCGGCGCGTGGCGGGCGCTCGCGCTCGGCTCCGCGATCGTCTCTGCGGCCGGGATCACGCTGTTCATCGGCAACTGGCCCGCGTTCAACACGCTCGCCGCGCTCGCCGTGAACACCGGCGTGATCGCCGCGCTGTGGCTGCGCTGGCCGCCGCAGGCGCTGGTCGGTGCCTGACATCTCCCGAATGCACCGCCGCCACCGCTCGCGTCCAGGTCGAGCGGTGGCGGCCTCGGCTTCGCCGCGTCGACGTGCGTGACAGGCCCTCGGCGACCGGCACGATCAGGGAATCGTGGCGGC
>JAJYGK010000070.1 GCA_021790715.1 Chloroflexota bacterium | reverse complement strand
CGTCTGGTCGATCGGCGTGACCGACGGCACCACGGGCCGGACCTTCGCCACCCGGCAGGTCTACACGGGCACCGGGTCGTCGGCCGAATGGATCGTCGAGGCACCCACGTCCCTGTCCGGGATACAGGAGACGCTCGGCGCATACAGCCCCCCGGTGAGCTTCACGAACCTCGGGGCGAGCGGACCGGAGACCACGCTTGTCGCGGTGAGCATGGTGCAGGGGGGGAGCACCGTCTCGACGCCCTCGGCGATGACGGCGGCCGGGTTCAGCGTGAGCTACGACGGCGCCGCGTCCACGCCGCCGTCGCCCGCACCGTCCGCGACACCCGCGGCCAGCCCGACACCCGGTCCCGCGAGCTCCCCCGCGCCGGGCATGACTCCCGGGTCGGGCGCACCGACGATCTTCACCGTCACCGCGGGACAACCCGTGACGCTGGGGCTGTCCGGGGCGCCCGACACCGCCTTCGCGCTGCAGGCGTCGCCCGACGACGTCACCTGGACCGCGCTCGCGCAGCTCGCCACCGACGCGTCCGGCAACGCGACGTACACGTTCACGCCGCCGGCCACCGCCTACTACCGCGCGTTGTTCCCGGACGGGCCGACGCAGGCCGGGCTGGGTGTCGTGCTCCCGCCCGAGACGGGGACGCTGGCGGTGGCCGGTCCGAGGGTGATCACCTGGGGTTCGACGGCGCGCTTCGCGATCTCGTTCGTGCCGAACGCCGGCCGGACGGTCGAGATCCTCGCCTCACGGGACCAGGTCACGTGGTCGGCGGTCGCGACCGTCACGACCGATGCCACGGGCGTCGCCGGCTTCTCGTACCGTCCCGCGACGAACCTCTACTACCGGGCGGTGTTCCAGGGGGCCACCGGGCTCCCCGCCGCGTCGAGCGGCGTCGTGCGCACCGTGGTACGGCAGATCGCGCTGCCCACCCGCCCGGGCACCTACACCGTGAGCCGCGGGTCCACGGTGACGCTCTCCACGGTGACGCGGCCCGACCGTCCGGACCTGCCCCGCACCTCCGTGACCTTCCGGATCTACCGCTGGAGCGGGTCGCGCTGGATGCTCTACCGGAGCGTGGCGGCGCAGGTCGGCGTGGACGGGACCGCCAGCATGCGCGTGACGTTCGGCGCTGCAGGCAGCTGGTATGTCACGTCGCTGGCCGACCCGACCCCCGCCAACGCGAACAGCGTCTGGACGTCACCCGTCCGCTACGTCGTCCGGTAGGCCCGGCGAGGTCGGGTCCGGCGGCGGAATCCTCGGCAGCAGGATCTCGAACGACGTCCCCGCGCCCTGGGCGCTCGTGACGTCGATGGTCCCGCCGAACGCCTCGACGATGCCGTGGACCGTCGCCAGCCCGAGGCCGGCTCCGGGGTGACCCTTGCGCGTCGTGAAGAACGGCTCGAACAGGCGTGCCATGGTCGCCGCGCTCATCCCGATGCCGGTGTCGGCCACGACGACGCGCACGCAGCCGCCCTTCCCGCAGCACGGCCGCCGCGCCGGCGCCTCCCGGACGTCGATCTCCAGGCGGCCTCCCTCGGGCATCGCCCGGGCGGCGTTCGAGCCGAGGTTGAGCAGGATCTGCTCGAACTGGGTCCGGTCGCCGAGGATCCTGCCGGCATCCGGGCTCGTCGTGACCCGCACCTCGACCGCGCGGCCCACCAGGCGCTCGAGGATCGGCACGAAGTCGCGGGCGATCGCGGCGGGTTCGATCGGCGTCATCGCGACGTCCTGGCCGCGGGCGAACGCCACCAGCTGGGACACGAGAGCGCGGCCGCGCTCGACGGTGTCCGTCACCTGGTCGAGGTCGGCCACGCGCGGGTCGTCCTCCTCGAACGAATCGCGGACGAACCCGCCGAACAGCTCGATCGCGAGCAGGATCTCGTTGAAGTCGTGCGCGACACCGCTCGCGAACCTGCCAACCGCCTCGAGTCGCTCGCTCCGGATGCGCCGCTGGCGCATCGCCCGCAGGTCCGTGACGTCGAACGTCAGGCCGTACCAGTGCGTTGGACGGCCGTCCGTGCCGCGCACGCATCGCATGCGGTCGTGGAGCCAGATGACCTCCCCGTCGGCACGGCGGACCCGGTACTCGAGCTGGTACTCCTCGAGCTCCTCGTCGTGGTCCCAGGCCGCGGCGGTCCGCTCGCGGTCCTCGGCGACGACCAGCGACCGCCAGAAGCCAGGCTCGGCGACCCGTTCGGCCGGATACCCCAGGATCCGCTCGGCCTGGGCGCTCACCCACATCGTGCCGGACTCGAGGTCGCTCTCCGACACGATCGCGTCGAGGCCGCCCACCAGCGATCGGTAGCGCTCCTCGCTGGCCCGGAGCGCTCGCGCGGCCCGGACGCGCTCCGTCACGTCCCGCGCGCCGACGACGAGCGAGTGCCCCGACCGCGCCACGCGGTACTCGACGAAGACGCGCCCCGGCAGCTCCACGAGCTCCGACGCGGCCACCCCCGTCTCGAGGACCTGTTCGTGCAGCGTCCGTTGCGCGGCCGTGAGCGCGAGGGCCCTGCTCAGGCGTCGCCCGACGAGGTCTGCGTGTGCCTGGGCGAGCAGCTGCAACCACTCGTGGTTCGCGTACTCGATGCGGAAGTCGAGCAGCCGGCCGGCGAGGTCGAGGAGCGGCGTCAGCACCAGGAGCGCGACCGGTGCCCCGTCGAGCGCGGACAGCCAGTGCCACTCGCGGGTCTCGCGCTCGATCGGCGGGATCACGACGACGTGTTCGGGCGTGTCCTTCGCCTGGCGCCGCTGCGTGCCACGGGCCGTGGGGCGCCGCTCCGTCTTCACTGCAGCCCCCGTTCCAGCGCGTACCGGGTCAGCTCGGCGTTGCGCGAGAAGCCCATCTTCTCGAGGAGCCTGGTCCGATACGTGCTCGCCGTCTTCACGGAGATGCCGAGGGCATCCGCGATCTCGGTCAGGGTCTCGCCGCTCGCCAGCCTGCGGAACACCTCGTACTCGCGCCGCGACAACCGCTCGTGCGGCGCGACCGACGCTTCGTCCGTCATCCGCCGCGCCAGCTGCGCGGCCGTGGTCGAAGTGAGGTGGGGGCGGCCCAACGCGACCTCGCGCACCGCGTCCACCAGTTCCTGCGAGGTCGCGGTCTTCTCGACGTAGCCCGCCGCGCCCTCGGCCAGGCAGCGCAGCGCGACCTGCTCCTCCGCCTGGGCCGACAGGACCAGGATGCGAAGCCCGGGGCGGAGCCGGTGGACCGAGGCGAGCAGCTCGAGCCCGCCGCCGGGCATGCCCAGGTCGAGGAGGCAGACATCGGCCGGGTGGCGCAGCACGAGGGCGGTCAGCTCGGGGCCCGAGCCGGCAACGCCGACGACATCGATGTCGGAGCAGGAGGAGAGGAGGCGTTCGACGCCCTGCCGGACCACGACATGATCGTCAGCGAAGAGCACGCGGATCATCATCCGCCTCCCCCCGGCCGGCCGTCAGGGGGCGCGCAGACGATCGGGGACTGATTCTCGCACCTCTTGACAAGTGTGGGAACAGTCCTACGTCGGAAGTACTAGCCGTCCGACAGACGGGCGAGCCCGGCCCTCCTACCGTGTGGATCCCGACGCGACCGCTGCAGTCGCGCGAGAGGTGTCGAGGAAGGGGGATTCCTCATGGGTACGTCCATCGGCCGGCAGCGCTGCGTCGCGCTCCCGGCGGTCGGACTCATTCTCGTGCTCCTGGCGTCCCTCGTCATCCCGGCCGCGGCGCTCGCAAAGGGGACGCCCGGTGGCGGCGGGGGCGGCGGGCCCAAGCCGCCGCCCGAGGTCGCGACCAACAACCTGTCGGTGCCGACGATCATGGTCGGCACCTACTCGTTCAGCGTCGTCTGCGGGATGGACTCAACCGCCCCGTCCGCGCTCGTCGCGCCCACGGGCACGCCGTTGGCCCTCTACGACATCGACGGTGACGGCGACGTGGATGCCGACGCCTACTACTACGTGCAGGGCGTGCACAAGTGGCAGGCGCAGTGCTACAAGGCGCCCTCGGCTTCGGCGACCGCCGCGTGGGGTGACAACCTCGGCGGTGATGCGTCGCTGAAGGTCGGATCGCCCGTCAGATCGGA
>JAJYGK010000026.1 GCA_021790715.1 Chloroflexota bacterium | reverse complement strand
ACCCCCGGGCCGTGACGGTGCCCGCGGGTCTGCCAGATTCTCGCCGCGTGTCGCGTAGGCGGGCCCGGGACCGGTCCCGGTGTGACCGCGCGTCGGCGCCGCCCGTCGCGCATGCCGCGAGGTGAGTAGCCGGAGCGCGGAGGAGGCGACGGCGGGGCGTGCAGGCCCAGCCCACGTGGCAGGAACGTCGGGACGACATGCGTAGTCGACACCCCACGAGAGCGTGACAGGGCCGCCGGCTCGCCCGGCCGCCGGCTTGCCCGATCGCCGGCTTGCCCGATCGCCGGCTCGCCCGATCGCCGGCTCGCCCGATCGCCTGCTCGCAGACACCACATCCGGGACCGCAGGCGACCTCGCGCCCGGGACCCGGGCCTCCCGGCGCGCATCGCCCGGCGGCTCCCCGTGATCCGTCCGGCCAACCGCCGTCGAGCACGATGCCGGCGGCGCCCCTACCCGCACGCGGCCGCGGCGGCCTCGATGAACCCGCGCACGATCGGCAGCGCCGCGGGGTACGGATCGCTCGTGGCGACGAGCCAGGTGATGCCCGGTTCCGCCCGGAACCACGTGCGCTGCCGGCGCGCGTACGCACGCGTGCGCACGATCGTCTCGGCCAGCGCCTCCTCGGTACTGCGACGTCCCCGCGCGACGTCGATCGCCTCGCGGTACCCGATCGCGCTCAGGGCGGGGAGCGCGGGATCGTAGCGCCCCGCGAGGCCGGCCGCCTCGCGGACGAGGCCGCCGGCGTACTGCCCTGCGGCGCGGTTGGCGATCCACGTGCGGTGCGTCGCGTGCTCGACCGCGAGGCCGAGCCAGAGGACGGGGGCGGGATAGCCCGCGGGCTCGGGCGGCAGGCGATCGCCCTCCAGCGCCACCCGCTCGAGCGCCCGGACCACGCGTCGCGGGTTCGCCAGGTCGGTCCGCGACGCGACCGCCGGCGCCTCGGCGAGGAGACGCGCGGCCAGGCCGTGCACGCCGAGTTCCGCGAGCTCACCCTCCAGCCGTGCCCGCAGCTCCGGGTCGTGCGGCGCCTCGGTCAGCGGCACGCCGCGCGCCACCGCCCGCAGGTAGAGCCCGGTGCCGCCGACGAGGAACCCGGTCCGGCCACGGCGCGCGATGCCCTCGAGCGCCTGCAGGGCGTGCCGCTGGTACAGCGAGACGCTGAAGGGTTCGTCCGGGTCGACGAGATCGAGGCCGTGATGCGGCACCATGGCACGCTCCGACAGCGACACCTTGGCCGTCCCGATGTCCATGCCGCGATACACCTGCCGCGAGTCGGCCGAGACGATCTCCACGTTCCCGATCGCCTGCGCCAGCCGCAGCGAGAGGCGCGTCTTGCCGGTGGCCGTGGCACCCGCGATCACGACGAGTGGCGGCAGCGCGAGCGCCGGCAGCGGGGGGACGCCCCCACCGTTCGGCTCGCCCGCCATCGCTACACCGCCGCCGCGGGATCGTGCCGGGAGCCGGGCGCGCCGTCGGTCCCCACGCGGACGCCCGTCAGCGAGTACGGGCCGGCGTGCACGACGCGAACCCCGACCAGCCGGCCGACGAGGTCGGGCGACCCTGCGAGATGCACGAGGCGGTTCTCGCGGTTCCGTCCGCCGAGACGCACCTCGCCCGGCCCGAGGGGCGGCAGGTGCGCCGGCGCTGCCTCCCCGCCGGCAGCATCCTCGCCGTGGTCGTGGCTCCGCGGCCGGTCGATGCCGTCGACGAGCACCTCGGTCGTGCGTCCCACCCAGGCGAGGTTGCGCTCCCAGCCGATCCGCTCCTGCAGCGCGAGGAGCTCGTTGAGCCGGCGCCGCTTCTCCGCCGGCGGGACGTCGTCCGGCAGCCGCGCCGCCGGCGTCCCAGGTCGCGGCGAGAACGCGGCGGCGAAGACGGTGTCGAACCGGACGCGCTCGAGGAGCGCGAGCGTCTCCCCGAACTGTTCCTCCGTCTCGCCGCAGAAGCCGACGATCACGTCGGTCGAGAGCGCGATCCCGGGCACGGCCGCGCGCAACCGCTCGACCAGGTCGAGGTACGAGGTGACGCTGTACTGGCGGCCCATCCGGCGCAGGACCGCATCCGACCCCGACTGGACCGGCAGGTGGAGGTGCTCGCAGACGGAGGGGCACTCGGCCATGGCGGCGATCAGCCGGTCGCCGAGGTCCCAGGGGTGCGAGGTGATGAAGCGCAGGCGCGGGATGGCGGGCACGCCGTCGGCGGTGCGGATCCCGTCGATCGCCCGCAGCAGCTCGGCGATGTCCGGCCGGCCCTCCAGGTCGATTCTTCGGCCCAGCTCCCGCGTCCGGCGCACGTGCGCGAACCGTGGCTCCGGCGCCAGGTCGTGGCCGTAGGAATTCACGTTCTGCCCGAGCAGCGTCACCTCGCGATAGCCGGCCGAGGCCAGGCGGCGCGCCTCCCCGACCACGTCGTCGAAGGGCCGGCTCCGCTCGGGCCCGCGGCTGAACGGCACGATGCAGTACGTGCAGGTCTTGTCGCAGCCGTAGATGATCGGCAGCCAGGCCTGGATCCCGCTGCGCCTGGCGATGCGTCCGCCGGTCACCGCGTCCGCGCGCACGCTCGGCAGCGCGTCGGCGACGGGCGCCGCCTCGTCGGGCAGCATGGGCCCGGGGGCCGTCGGCCCCGCCAGGCCGAGCCGCGCGACCAGCTCGGGCTCCTCGTCCGGGCGGAGGAAGAGGTCGACCGACGGGTAGCGGCGCGCCAGCCGCTCGCGGTTCGCGGTCCGCACCGCGCAGCCCGCCAGGACCACCCGCAGGGCCGGATTCGTCTCCCGGAGGCGCGCCAGGTACCCCTGGCGGCCGATGATCTTGGCCTCCGCGGTCTCGCGGATCGCGCAGCTGTTGATGACGATGAGGTCGGCCGCCTCCATCGACGGCGCCTCGGTGCAGCCCGCGGCGAGCAGCGCCCCGGCCATCTCCTCGGAGTCCGACTGGTTCATCTGGCACCCGAGCGTCCACACGTGGAAGCGCGGCATCGCGAGGTCGTCGGTCGCGAACTCGCCGAGGCCCGGGGCGGGCGACAGGCGTCGCGGACGGTCCGGCGGGCGGATCGCGAGCGAGTCGATGACGGTGAGCTGTCGGGTCGCCATGGTCGGCCCAGTCTACCGGGCGCGGATGTCAGACCGGGATCGGGCCGCGGCCGAGGGCGGTCAGCAGCGCGTTGCCCGCCGGTTCCGGCACGCGGCAGACGGCCTGCGCCTCCGCGTACGTCCAGGTGTCGCCGTGGTAGTCACTGCCGCCCGTCGCGAGCAGTCCGAGGCCCGCCGCGAAGCGCGCCATCTCGTCGCGCTGCCCGTCGTCGAACGTGACGTAGTACGCCTCGAGCCCGCCGAGCCCCCAGTCGCGCAGCCGCTCGACGAGCTCGAGCCGCTCGGGCGCCTCCGGGAAGTGCGCCAGCGAGGCGATTCCCCCGGCGGCCCGGATCGCGTCGATCGCCTCTCGCGGTCCGAGACCCCGCCGCGGGACGTAGCCGGGCGCTCCCCGGGCGAGGAGCCGGGTCATCGCGTCGTCCACGCTCTCCGCGTACCCCGCCGCGACGAGCGCGCGGGCGATGTGCGGTCGGCCGGGCGCGCTCACCCCGGGCCCCATCGCCTCCGGGAGCCGCTCGCGAACGTCCATCCCCAGCGTGCGCAGGCGCTCCACGATCTCCTCCGCTCGCGAGGCGCGGCGCCGGCGCTGCGCGTCGAGGGCGGCCTCGAAGGCTCGATCGGCCGGGTCCACGCCGTAGCCCAGGATGTGCAGCTCGCCCTCGCGCAGCCCGGGCACGTCGTCCGCGATGCTGTTGATCTCCACCCCGGGCAGCACGACCGGCCACCCCTCGAGCGCCCCCGCTGCCGCCAGCTCGCGGTAGCCGTCCAGCGTGTCGTGGTCCGTGATCGCCGCCAGCGCGATCCCCCACGCGCGCATCGCCGCCAGCAGGTCGGCGGGCTCCAGGACGCCGTCGGACCGGGCGGTGTGGCAGTGCAGGTCGACGCGGTTCCGCCGCGGCGTCGTCATGTGGCCGCGTCAGTCCTCGACCATGCGGCTGAGGCGCTCCACGTGGAGGGCCCGCCCGGTCGCCAGCTCGACGTCGATCTGGACGGCGTTGAAGACGACGGGGCCGCTGCCCACCTCGAACCGTGTCGGGAGGCCGTTCAG
>JAJYGK010000211.1 GCA_021790715.1 Chloroflexota bacterium | reverse complement strand
CCCGCCGGAGCGGCTGCTCGGCGTCGCCGAGAACAACGCACGCCTGCTGACCGGGGCCGGCGTCCGGTGGGCCCGCGACGTAGGCGCGCCGATCGCCGTGGACCCGGTAGACGGCCGACGGCGGGCACTCAGTCTCGGCGTGCGCGATCGCTGGCGGGGCCGCGCCGGATACCCGGAGATCCGGGCGGCGGGCACGTGGGTGACGAAGGCGGGCACGCTGCCCGCCGGCCTGTGCGTCGAGGCGCACGACGCCGACGCACTGCTGTCGCTGGCCCTGGCCCAGCTGGACGACGGAGCCGACCTCGTGAAGCTCTACCTGGACGGGCCGGACCCGGGGCGCGCGCCCTGGTCGGCCGCGGAGGTGGGCCGCGTCGTCGACGCCGTGCACGGGCGCGGGGCTCGCGTGACCGCCCACACCACGCACCTCGATGGAGCGCGCGTCTGCGCCGGAGCGGGCGTCGACGCGATCGAGCACGGGTTCGACCTCGACGCCGACGTCAGCGCCGCCCTGGCCGCGCGCGGGGCGTTCGTGGTCTCGACGCTCGCCGTCTTCCGGTCGCGAATCACGTTCGCGGCCACGACGACGCTGCCGCGGTTCGCGTCGCCGGACGGTCGGGCGGTCGTCCTCGACCGCTACGCGCAGGCACGCGCCTCGATCGCGACCGCCCAC
Source organism: Chloroflexota bacterium (assembly GCA_021790715.1). GTDB lineage: Bacteria > Chloroflexota > Limnocylindria > Limnocylindrales > CSP1-4 > JAJYNJ01. The sequence goes on along the minus strand of JAJYGK010000211.1, from coordinate 18,830 downwards.
CGGGCCGGCGTGCCCATCGCCGCCGGCACGGATTTCGGGGGCGGGTCCGGCCGCGCGAACCACCTGCCGTGGGAGGTCGAGTCGCTCGTCGAGGCCGGTCTCGAGCCGTGGGAGGCACTGGGAGCGGCCACCTGGCGCGGCGGCGACCTGCTGGGGGAACCGTCCGCGGGCTCGATCCGCGAGGGACGGCCCGCCTCCATCGCGCTCGTCCACGGCGATCCGCTCAGCGATCCCTCCGCGCTCTGGCGCGTCTGGTGGGTCTCGTGGGCCTGAACCGCGGAACGAAGCGGGTGCTCGCGGCGCGACGCGGCCGCCGGCGTCAGATCCGGTAGTCGCCGCCGGCCCGAGACCAGGCCGGCCTGCCGCGGCCGGGCAGCAGCCCGGCCAGGCGGTCCCGGCTGAGGAGCAGCGCCAGCACGGCGACGAGCAGCGCGCCGAGCAGCACGGGAGGGAACGCCGGGGCGTTGCGGCGTCGCGCCATCCGGCGTGCGCTCCTGCGCGCGCTCCCGGTCAGGCCGTGCGCCGACCGTCCCGCCGCGCCGGCGGACTTCCCGACCGCGCCGCGGAGCCGGCCGACGTCGATCTCGCGAAGGCCGCCCATGCTGCTCGAGGCGGTCACCTTCAGCCTGTGCACGCTATCCATCGGAGGCCTCCTGTGCCTGCTGTCCCCGGCCACCGTGGCCGCCGCGTCGCCGGTCTCCCGGGGTTCCTCCGTGCGGCGGGCGGGGTGCCGAGCGGTCGACCGCCGGGACGGCCGGCGGACGGCTCGCGGACGGCCGCGGCGCAGCCGGGCCGGCCGGGCCGGCTGGGAGCGCCGGGACCTGCACCGACGAACCGCTCGTGCCCCCGGCAGGTCGCGGCAGCGAGGCCGGGACCGTCGAGCGCGAGTCGTGCGCGGCCGCCGCGGCGTGCGTGGCCGTTCCGCCGGCGAGGTTCTCCGCGGCGGTCGCCACCGCCGCCGAGCAGGCGACGAGGCCGGCCACGAGCAGTGCCCCCGCCGCCAGCCGCCAGCCGGTCGGCCCGCGCCGGCTCCGGCCTGCCGGCCGGGCGGACGCGGCAACCGTGGCACGCGCCCAGCGCGCGACGGCCGCCGCCCGAGGGCGGCGCCGGGGATCCATCTCGAGACACGCAGCGACGAGCGGCCGGAACGCGGCCGGGATGAGTCCGAGCCCGCAGGGACCTGCTGCGTGGGCGTGCGCGAGCTCGGCCGGGTCCCGGGCGGGGAACGGCGGCGCCCCGGTGAGCAGCTCGTGCAGCACGGCCCCGAGTGAGAAGACGTCCGACGCCGGTCCGGCCGGTGCGCCCGCGAGTTGCTCCGGGGCCATGTACCGGAGCGTCCCCAGCGCCACGGGGTGGTCGGGTCGCCCGGCGTGGTCCGCCCCTCCCGCGGTGTCGGCCGGCGAGGCACGGTGGGGCCGCCGCCGATCGTCCAGCACCATCCGGGCGATCCCGAAGTCGGCGAGTCGCGCCCGTCCGTCGACGCCCAGCAGGATGTTGCCCGGCTTCACGTCGCGGTGGACCACGCCCCGCGCGTGGGCATGGCAGAGCGCGTCGGCAATCTGCCCGGCGATCCATGCCGCTGCACCGGCGGGCAACGCGCCCTCGCGCGCGATCCGGTCGGAGAGCGGCTCCCCGTCCACGTGCTCCATGACGAGCGCCGCCACGTCGTCGTCGATGCGCACGTCGTGCACCGCCACGATCGAGGGATGGCTCAGTGCCGCGGCCGTCCGCGCCTCGGCCAGGAATCGGGCCCGCGAGCCCGGGTCGGCGACCAGGTCGGGCCGGAGGATCTTGACCGCCACGTCGCGCTCGAGCGCGAGATCGCGCGCACGCCAGACCACGGCGCTGCCGCCGCGCCCGATCTGCGAGATCACCCGGTAGCGCCCGAACAGGACGATCCCGACGGTGACGTCGCCGGCGCCGCGGGCGAGCTCCCGCCCCGCTGTCGCGCGCCCTGCGCTCATGGCTCCAAGGGTCCCGCACGCGGGGCGGCACCGCGACGACGAGGTCCGGGCACCTGCTTCCAAGTGCCTTGCAGGGGACGGCGAGAGGCTCGCAGGGTGCGACGGGAGGCCCGCCGCGGAGATCGACCACCGCGCCCGGTCAGGGTCGCGCGGACGGATCGTGCCCGCCGGCCCCGGTGCCGGCCGCTCGCGCGCCCCGGGTTGCAGGCAGGTGACGGATCGGCAAGACACGTCTCGCACGGACGTAGTAGTGTCTCCGCGCGACCGGACGGAGCCTCGCAGCAGGAGCCCGACAACTCAAGATCGCCGCCCCCACGGCCGACCTCGCGTCGTCGTCTCTATCCCGCCGCCGCCCCCAGCGGCGGTACACGTTGGCCAGTGTCCCTCCGGCGCACCCATGTGCCCGAGATCTGCCGTGTGCGGCCAATCCCACCGCCATCGCCCGTGAACGGCGATGTCCTGGTAGATCGGAGGGATCGTGGGACAGGTCTCACGACTTCGGGTCGCGGCATTGGCGACCCTCGCGTCCTTCTCGTTCATCTCCGTCATGGCCGTGGCACCGCCTCCCGCCGCGGCTGCCTCCACCACGCTGGCCGATCGCGTCATCGCCGACGCGATGACCCACCTGAACGCCCCGTACGTCTGGGGCGCCGACGGCCCGTACGCCTTCGACTGCTCGGGCCTCGTCTTCCGGGTGTTCGCGGACAACGGTCTGGCCGCGATGCTCGACTACTCGCACAGTGCCTACACCGACTACGAGATCTTCCTCAGGAGGGGACTCGCGAGCCGGACGGGCGGCCAACCGGGTGACCTCGTCATCTACGGCGGCGGCGCCCACGTGGGCATCTACCTCGGCGGCGGGCGCGTGATCAGCGCCCTCGTCGAAGGCGTGAAGGTCACCGGCGTCTACGCGCTCACCACGCCCTTCACCGCGTTCCTCCACACCGGCCTCGACGGCCGCGCCGCCCCCGACGCGTCGCTCGCCTCGTACGTGAAGCCGGTGGCGCGCAACGTCCGGATCACCAGGGTCGCGGCGAACCTCAGGTCCGCCCCGCGCATCACCAGCACCCGACTCGCCGTGCTCGACCCCGACGTGCGCCTGATCGTGCTCCGATCCGCGCACGACTCGCTCGGCCGGCTCTGGGACGAGGTGCGAACCCCGACGGGCAAGGTGGGCTGGACGGCCAACTGGCTGCTCACGACCTGATCTGCGCGCGCCGGGCGGCGCACGCAGATGCGACGTACCCGAAAGCGGCCGGACGCGACGAGTCCGCGCGAGACCGCTGGACCACGGAGGACCGGGCAGATGCCCGGTCCTTCCGATTCGGCGGGAGCCCGCGTCGCCTTCGGCGGGAGCCCGCGTCGCCGCCGATGCCGCCGACCGGCCCCCGCGGCGCCCGGGCCGTGCTCGTGGGACCGGCTGGCCCCCTCAGGGAGGTGCCTCCGACCCGCTCCGGACCCCCTGCGCGCGGCGCACAATCGACTGGGCGCTGGAGGGAGCCGCGTGCCGCGGCACGAGCGCGGGAGGGAGGACGTCGAAGGTGGAACGCCGGAGGCTGCTGCGCGACCTGCTCGCCGCGCTCGGCGGCGCGGTGGTGCTGGTCGTCGTGCTGAGCCTGGCCGGCGTCGTCCGGCTCGATGAGGTCGGTCCGCTCGGCAGCGGGGCCGCGCCGGGGGCATCCGTCCCATCGGGCGCGCCGGCGGCCTCCGGGGTGGGCGCCTCGGTCGCGCCCGGCGCATCCGGGATGACCGTCCCGACCCTGCCCGCGAGCGCGCCCGAGTCGATCGGCAGCGCGACTGCGCCGGTCGTCGTCGAGGTGTGGGCCGACTTCCAGTGCCCCTACTGTGGTCTCTTCACACATGTGCTCGAGCCCTCCATCCTGCGCGAGGAGGTCGTGCCCGGCACGGCGCGCGTCGTCTTCCGCGACTTCGCCTTCCTCGGCGCCGAGTCCACGACGGCGGCGGTCGCGGCACGGTGCGCGGGCGAGCAGGGACAGTTCTGGGAGTTCCACGACGCGCTCTTCGCGAGCCAGAACGGCGAGAACCAGGGCGCGTTCAGCGACGCCACCATGTCGCAGCTGGCGAACTACCTGGGCCTCGACAGCACGAAGTTCGCCGCCTGCGTCAAGGATCCCGCCCAGGTGACCGCGGTCGAGGCCAGCAGGAGCGAGGGAGAGCGGCTCGGCATCCAGGGGACGCCGACGCTCCGGATCATCGGCCCGAAGCAGACCGTGCTGCTCGGCAGCCTGCCGGCCCTGCCGACGCTGCTCGACACGATCGACCGGATGGCGAAGGGCCTGCCCGCCCCGACGCCGCAGCCCACGCCCAGCGCGGGTGCATCGGCGCCGGCCGGTTCGCCCGCATCCTCCGCGGCGCCGGCCACGGCCCCATCGACCCCGGCGCCCTAGCAGCAGCCGCCGGGCGAGACGCGTCCGCCAGGTCAGGAGCGCTCGACGTCCCGGATCGTCTCCTGCAGGATCGCCGCGGATCGCCGGAGCCCCTCCAGGCGGAGCGGCTCGACCACGCCGCGCCGGTCGACCACCGTCGGCAGGCTGAACGCGACGTCATCGATGCCGTAGTAGCCCTGGATCCGGCTCGACACCGAGAGCACCGTCCGCTGGTCGCGCACGATCGCCTCGACCAGCCGCTGCATCCCGGCGCCGATCGCGTAGTAGGTCGCGCCCTTGCGCTCGATGATCTCGTAGGCCGCGTCGCGCGTCTGGCGAAAGATCTCCTGCATCGCCGCCGGGTCGTACGCGCGCCCCTGCGCCGCGCAGAACTCGGGCAGCCGCATGCCGGCGATGTTCGCCAGCGACCAGACCGGGACCTCGCTGTCGCCGTGCTCGCCGATGATGTACGCGTGCACGCTGCGCGGGTCGACCGTGAAGTACTCGCTGAGCAGGTAGCGGAACCGCGCCGTGTCGAGGATCGTCCCCGATCCCATGACCCGCTCGGGCGGCAGGCCGGAGAGCCGCCAGGTCTCGTACGTCAGCACGTCGACCGGGTTGGTGGCGACGATGATCACGCCGTCCGGGTTCGCACGGGCCACGCTCGGGACGATCTGCCGGAAGATCGACGTGTTGCGGCGCGACAGCTCGAGCCGCGTCTCGCCCGGTCGCTGCGCCGCGCCCGCGGTGATCACCGTGACTGCCGCGCCGGCGCAGTCGTCGTACGTGCCGGCCCACACCCTGGCGGGCGGTGCGAACGGGACGCCGTGCACGAGGTCCATCGCCTCGCCCTCGGCGCGCTCGCGGTTCACGTCGATCAGCACGATCTCGGTCGCGAGCCCGCTCAGGAGCAGCGTGTAGGCGAACGTCGCGCCGACGTTGCCCACGCCGACGATGGCCACGCGGCTCGCCTGCATCTCTTCCTTCATCGACGTGACTCTACCCGACGCCTGCGCGGTTCTGCCGGACGGTCGCGGCGCCCGTGGCCTCGCGCACCAGCGCGACGACGTGGCCGAAATCCTCCACCGCCCCGACGGTCGCCGGCGCAACACACACCTGGACCTCGTCGAACCCGCGCGCCTGGAAGCGGCGGAGCTGCTCTGCAAGCGCCACGGGCGTGCCGTGCAGCGCTCCGGCCGCCCAATCCCGGCTGCCGACGAAGACCGGCTCGTCCGTCAGGGCAACCATGATCGCCGCCGACCGCTTCAGGGTGGCGGGGTCGCGCCCAACCTCAGAGCATGCGCGGTCCAGGGCCCCGAGGAACTGCGCGGCCCGTTCGACGGAGCACTCCCCGCCCATCAGCCACAGGTTCCAGGCGTCGGCGTACGTCGCGGCCAGCCGCATGATGGAGGGCCCCGTCCCGCCGGCCATGATCGGGATCGCGCCGGGTCGCGGCCCGGGCGGGAACAGCACTGCATGCTCGGCTCGCTGGAAGCGGCCCTCCATGGTCACGTGGCCATCCCGGAGCAGACCGTGGATGATCGAGAGGCTCTCCTCGAAGCGGCCGACGAGATGGTCCGTGGGGAAGCCAAAGGCCCGGAACTGTCGTTCCGAGTAGCCGGCGCCGAGGCCGAGCACGAGACGACCACCGCTGATCTCGTCGACCGTCGCCGCCATGCGCGCGATCAGCGCGGGGTTGCGGTAGTTGGTGCATGTGACGAGCGTCCCGACCCTCGCGCGCGCAGTGGCAGCCGCGACCGCCGACAAGGTCGTCCAGCATTCCCACCAGCCCATGGGAGGCGCGTCGTCGAACGTGAACAGCGTCTCGTCCGCGATCCAGATGGAATCGAACCCCGCCGCCTCGGCGGCCCGAACCATCGCGAGGTGGTCCTTCCACCCAAGCGTCGTTCCGCGCGGCACGTCTGTCAGCGTCGGCAGGAAGAACCCGAGGTCGAGACGCGCCGCGGCGCGACCCTGGGTGCTTCCGACCGGCACGCTGCCGGTGGTGTCCACTGCCTCCCCCTCCAGCCCGATCGATCCGGCGGTCGGTGGACGAGCCGAACATCCGGGCCCCGTACGGCACGCCGACCGGGATTCGCGGTGCGCGGCAATGCTGTGGGAGCGGCGCCCCCGCGCCCAGAGGCGAATGGACTGACTGCGAGCGCGGCGTCGAGGCCGGCGGCCGAGCGCCGCGTGCGCCTCGCCCGTGCACGGCCGTGACGCGAGAGTCACACTCGCCACATCGGACCATCGCACGGGAGGCGGGGCGCGGACGTGGAGACTCGGGGAGGCGCGGTGCCCCTGATGTTCGACGTCGTCAACCCGGACGAGCGCAGCTGGAAGAAGCACGACTTCTACATGCGCCTGGCGGGCGTGGTCGAGACGGGCGCCAAGTGCCTCGGGAGCCGGGTGGGCGCCGTCGCGGTCCGCGACGACCGCGTGCTCGGCATGGGCTACAACGGCACGCCGAGCGGCTATCCGAACTGCACGGAGGAGGAACGCGGGTGCCTGCGCTGCGCGCTCCGCCGCGACCAGCCGGCGGCCGGTCTCGCGGGGCAGCTCTACGACATCTGCCTGTGCGTGCACGCGGAGCAGAACGTGGTGGTGACGGCGTCGCGCTTCGGCGTCGCGCTCGCCGACGCGTGGGTCTACACGACGCTCCAGCCCTGCTTCGGGTGCCTGAAGGAGCTCATGCAGCTGCGGATCCAGGGGATCGTCTTCCTGCGACCGTGGACCGCGTACCACCCCGAGTACGCCTGGGTCGAGGACGAGTACCGGCGCCTTGCCGAGCACTTCCGGTCGCGCGGCGGGCGTTTCCTGCGCCTCGAGACGGGCGAGCCCGTGCAGCCCGTGAGCGCGTCGGTGGGCGGCCCGGTCGGGTGACCGCCCGGTGATCGCCGCCGGACCCGACCGTGCGAGCGGCCCCGCCGCTCCCCTGCCCCGCTGCTGGTGGGCACCGGGCGAGACACCCCGGGACCCGGGCATGGCCGCCTACCACGACAGCGAATGGGGCGTGCCGGCCCACGGCGACGCGGTCCTGTTCGAGCGGCTCGCGCTCGAATCGTTCCAGGCGGGCCTCTCCTGGTCGACGATCCTGCGCAAACGCGAGGCGTTCCGTCTCGCCTTCGCCGGGTTCGAACCGGCGGCCGTGGCGGCGTTCGGGCCGGCCGATGTCGAGCGGTTGCTGGAAGACGCCGGCATCGTCCGGAACCGGGCGAAGATCGAGGCCACCATCGCGAACGCGCGCGGCGTGCTCGCGATCGCCGGCGAGGCCGGTTCATTCGACGCCTGGCTCTGGGGCCACCTGGATGCGCCGCCTCGTCGGCTGCCGCCCACGGCCACGCGCGCCGACGTCCCGGACGCCGATCCCCTCGCCCGGTCCATGGCCCGCGACCTGCGCGCCCGTGGATTCCGGTTCGTCGGCCCGACCATCGTCTACGCGTTCATGCAGAGCGTCGGCATCGTCGACGACCACCTGCCGGGCTGCTGGCGCTACTCCGGCTGAGCCTGGACGGCCGCGGGACTGACACCGGGCTCATTCCAGGATGACCCGCACGCGGTCGAGGTCGTCCCCGACATCGACGATCGGCCCGGACATGCCCGCCCGCACGGCCTCCCGGATCGAGTCGCGGTACTGGCCGGAGAGCCCCGGCACGCGGTCGACGGCCACAGACGCCAGGCCCAGCGGGATCCGCAGGTTCAGCACCTGGCGACCGTGCTCGACGAGCTCGATGCGCAGCTGGCGCGTCCCGGCCCGGGACCCCGTCGCACCCGCGGCGCCGCCCGCGGTGCCACCCGTCGCCCCGCCGGCGGCCGCCGTGCCCGCGGCCGCTCCCGCGGTCGGATCGGCCGCCCGCCCAGACCCAGCTGCCCCCGGCCGGCCGTCCCGCCGCTGGAGCGCCTCGATGATCGGCTCGGCCTCCTCCGCCCCCAGGTGGCCCTCTGCCACCAGGCGCAGGATCGTCTCGATCTCGTCAGGCATGGGAGCGTGCCCCGAGTCTCCGCATCGCCTCGTCCACGTCGATCTCCCCGCGCTCGACCGCGCGCAGGATCGCGAGCTGGTCCTCCGGCGCGGCCGCCCCACCGGTTGGGCCGGATGCCTGCGGTGGTTCCGATGCCGGTGGCACCGCCGCCTGCGGCGGCTCGGCGGGTGCCGTGTCCGGCCGGACGCCGGGCCGGACGACCGCCAGGCCCCCCGACATCGACTCGAACCTGACACGCGGCCCCCCGTCGCCGACGACGAGGACCCGGCGGCCGGAGGCGCCCTCGAGGCGGTGCGGCATCTCGCTGCGGACGCCGCCCGAGATCGTCCGGACCTCCGCCACGAGGCCGCCGTCCGGCGCGAGCCTGAGATCGCCGGACACCGTCTTCGCCCGGTACTCGCCGTCCGGGACCAGCGCGGCCTCCACCCAGGCGTCGCCGCTGAGCGAGTCGAGACGCATGCCCGCGACCGTCGCCGCGCGGGCGCGCAGATCGCCGGAGACCGCGTGCCACTCGAGCCGGATGCGTCCCGGGCTCTCGAGCATCGTGGCCCCGGATGTCGTGTCCACCCAGACGTCCCCCTGGCCGTCCGAGATGCGCAGCGCGCCCGACACGGTCCGATACCGCTGCGTCGCCGTCAGCCCGGTCGCTGAGACGCGGCCGCTCACGGTCTCGACCGCCACCCTGGTGCCCGCCGGGACGTCGATCTGCAGCTCCATCGAGGCGCTCCACGCCAGCCTGAGGGCACGGGCCACGGCGCCCAGCGTGCCGTTCGCGATCGCCGATGGCAGGTCGCCCGCGATGGCGCGCTCGACGGATGACACCTCCAGCCGGCCCGGCCCACGGATGACGGCCGAGTCGAAGGCGTCCTCGATCCGCTGCGCCGCCGCGTCGTCAGGCGAGCGGAGTGCGTACCGCAGGATCGCGCGCGCCTCGTCGCCCGCCACCGCGCGCACCGTCACGTTCGCGGCGATGGAGTGGACGACGACCTCGCCGGCCGGCCCGATCGTGTGCCGGATCTCCCTGGTCCGCTCGTACCCGGTCATCTCAGGCTCCTCGCAGGTCGCGGATGGCGGCCGCAGCCTCCTCCGCGTCGATCTCGCGCCTGGACAGGCGCTCGAGGATCTCGCGGCGCACGGCGGCGACGTCGTCGCCTGCCGGGCCCGGCGGCATCGCCGGCACGGGCTCCTCTCCTCCCTCGGCGGCGCCCGGACCCAGCCCCAGCGCACGGACGAGGGCATCCACGCGCGCCCGCACGGTGGGGTACGAGATGCCCAGCTCGCGCTCCATGTCGCGGAGGTTGCCGCGGGACCGCAGGAAGCTCTCCAGCAGCAGCGTCTGCTCGCGACCCAGGCGGGCGAAGCGGCCCGCGCCGAACGTGCCCTCGATCGTGGTGTCGCAGGCGCTGCAGTGCAGCCGCGTGACCATCAGCTCCCCGCCGCACACCGGGCACGTTGCGATCACGTCGTGGGGCATGGTCGCGCCTCCCCGCCTCTCTCCATCAGTGCCACCGTCGGACTCCCGTATGAACGAACCGGTTCGCACTCTAGTAGGCTCATATTCCTTTTGTCAAGGCATAGCTTCACTTTACTGAGTAGCACATGCACATACCTCGCTCCGCGACGGCGTGTCGCCGTGCCCCGGGCCGCCGGGGGCGCCGCCCGGACCCAGGGTCGACGCGGCGCCCGCCACGGGCGAGCGGCGCCGGCCAGATAGGGCCGAACGGCCCTGTGCCGACGCCGTGCGCCGGCGCTAGCCTGCCGCCGTTCGTTTCTAACAGGTAGGAACTATGCCGGGACTCCGACACGCCGCGATGCTCGAGGTGAACGAGTTCCTCGTCCTCGACTTCGTTCGCGATCGCGCGCAGACCACGCGCCCCGAGATCGCCAGGGCGCTCGGGCTCTCCGCCTCGTCGGTCAGCCGGATCGTCGCCCGGCTCATCCGCGGCGGCCTCATCGTCGAGTCCGCCGGGTCACCCGAGGCGCCCGGCCGCCCCCGGGCGCGGATCGCCTTCAACCGCGGCGCCGGGGCCGTCATCGGGGTCGACCTGGGGGGCACGAAGTGCCATGCGGCGCTCGCCGACCTGGGCGGCGGGGTGCTGCACGAGGTCAGGCGCCCGACGCACGCCGGCGGCGAGCCGTACGCGACGCTGCTCCGCGCGATCCGCGAGATGGAGGCGGAGGCGCGCCGGCGGGGCCTGCCGGTGCTTGCCATCGCCGTGGGGGTGCCGGCCATCCTCGATCCGGACACGGGCACCGCGGTGAGCGGCCCCAACGTCCACTGGCAGGGCTTCGCGATCGTGCCGCGGCTGGCCGCGGACGTGGGCGCACCGGTCACCGTCGAGAACGACGTCAACCTTGCCGCCCTGGCGCACGCGTGGCGCGGGGATGCCCGGCAGGTGAACGACTTCGTGACGATCTCGATCGGCACCGGGATCGGGGCGGCGGTCGTCGCGAACGGCCGCCTCGTCAAGGGACACCGCAACGGGGCCGGCGAAATCGGCTACCTGGCGCTGTCGGCGGACGCGCTCCGGCGGGGCCTGCGTGACGGGATCGGCGATTTCGAGGAACGGGCCTCCGGGCCCGGGATCGCCCGCCGGGCGACCGAGCTCCTGGAGACGACCCGGGATGCCTCCGCGCTGCGCGGCGTGGAGGTCACCCCGGCCGCCATCTTCCAGGCGGCAACGCACGGGGACCCCATCGCGGGCCGCGTCATCGAGGAGACACTGGACCACGTGGCGCTCGCGCTGGTGGCCATCGGCGCCACCCTCGATCCCGAGCTGATCGTGATCGACGGCAGCGTCGGCCGCTCGCTGCAGCCGTGGCTCGGCGCGCTCGCGGAGCGCGTGGCGGGCCGGCTCTGGTCGGCCCCGCGCATCGTGATCTCGTCGCTCGCCCCCGACTCGACCGTCATCGGGGCGATCGCCGCCGCGCTGCAGAGCGTGCGCCGCCAGGCGGCGCCCGCATCGCTGTTCGGCGTCTTCGACATCGGCGCGGACGCGCAGGAGAGGGGGTTCGAGGCGGCGGCCGCGTCGGCCGCCGGAACGTAGGCCGCAGGAGAGGCTGCGGAGGGATGGGGAGACCGGAGCGGGGCTCGGAGGGCGCCGCACGGAGGACTGGAAGGAGAGGCAGGAGATGCGATCTTCGCGAGGCCGTGGCGTCCTCGCGCTTCTGGCCGTGGCCACGCTCCTGGGGGCGTGCAGCGGCGCCGGAACGCAGGCGTCGCCCGGGACCGGGAACGTCACGCTGCGCGCCCTGTTCATGAAGCAGGCCGCGTACAGCGAGGCCGACGTGAAGGCGATGACGGACTCGTTCACCGCGGCGAATCCGAACATCAAGGTCACGACCGACTTCGTGGGCTACGACGCGCTGCACGACAAGATCATCACCGACCAGATCGGCGGCGGCGGCACGTACGACCTGTTCCTGATGGACACGCCGTGGCCGGCGGAGTTCGTCAAGGCGGGCATCGTCACGGACATCACCGACAAGATCCCGGCCGACGTCAAGAGCGGCGTGTTCGACTCCGCGTGGACCGCCGCCACCTACCAGGGGAAGATCTACGGCGTGCCGTGGATCAACGACACGAAGTTCTTCTTCTACAACAAGAAGATGTTCGCCGACGCGGGCATCACGTCGGCGCCGAAGACCTGGGATGACGTCGTCGCGGACGCCCAGGCCATCAAGGCCAAGGGCATCGTCCAGTACCCGATCGTATGGAGCTGGAAGCAGGCAGAGGCCGTGATCTGCGACTGGACGGAGCTCGCGGGCGCGATGGGCGGCGCGAACTTCATCGACGCGCAGGGTAACGCGACCTTCAACACGGGCGGCGGCCTCGCCGCGCTCGAGTTCATGAAGAAGACGATCGATCTCGGCCTCACGAACCCGGCGTCGCTGGGGCTGCTCGAGGACGACGTCAACAAGACGATGTCCGCCGGCCAGGCCGCGATGGCGCTGAACTGGACGTACGGCTACGCGGTCATGAACGACCCGCAGAACTCGACGGTCGCGGGCCAGATCGCGGTGACGTCCGCCCCCGGGCAGGGCAGCACGACCACCGCGGGCGTCAACGGCGGCATGAGCATCGCGGTCTCGAAGACCAGCAAGAACCCCGACGCGGCGCTGCAGTATGCGCTGTGGGTCGCGAGCGAGAAGAGCCAGGAGATGGATACGGCGAACGCATTCCCGATGTGGAAGGCGTCGTTCGACAAGCCGGACGTCACGAAGGCGAACCCCGAGTACTTCGCCGCGGCGAAGAACGAGTTCGAGAACCTCGTGGCACGGCCGGTGGTCCCGTACTACACCAAGCTCTCCAACGCGCTGCAGGTCGCCATCCAGACGGCGCTGCAGGGCAAACAGACCCCGCAGCAGGCCCTCGACGGGGTGGCGGCCCAGCTGCCCGACCTGCAGAAGTAGCGGCCCCCGAACGGCCGGAAGGGCGACGCACCGATGAGCCAGGCAGCCCGGGCGGGCGCGGTCGTGGATCGACGCGTCCGCAAGCCCTGGCCGGAGACGTGGGTGGCGGCGGCGTTCATCGCCCCCGCCGCCCTCGTCATCGTCGCCGTCGTGCTCGTCCCGCTCGCGCGCGCGGCGTGGATGAGCCTCTTCGACATCAGCCTGGTCCGGCCCGGCGACGAACCGTTCGTCGGGCTGGGCAACTACATCGAGCAGCTCACCAGCGGCGACTTCTGGGCGGCCACGTTCCGGGCGCTCTGGTTCACCGTGATCTCGACCGCGCTCGAGCTGATCCTCGGGCTCGGCCTGGCGCTCCTGATGGACCAGCCCCTGCGCTTCCGGTGGCTGCTCCGCACGCTCGTGATCCTCCCCTGGGCGCTCCCGACGATCGTCAACGCGCTGATGTGGCGCTGGATCGACAACGCCGAGTACGGGGCGCTCAACGCGCTGCTGACGCAGCTCGGGATCCTCCACTCCTACCAGGTCTGGCTGTCGAACAGCGACCTCGCGATGTGGATGGTGATCCTGGCCGACGTCTGGAAGATGACGCCGCTCGTCGCGATCCTGCTGCTCGCCGCGTTGCAGTCGGTGTCTCCCGAACTCGTCGAGGCGGCCAAGGTCGATGGCGCGACGACCGTCCAGGCCTTCCGCCACGTGCTGCTGCCGCTCATCGTCCCGGTGGTGCTGATCGTGCTGGTGCTGCGCACGATGGAGGCCTTCAAGGTCTTCGACATCGTCTGGATCATGACGGGCGGCGGGCCGGCGAACGCCACCCAGACGATCGCGATCTACGCCTACCAGACCGCCTACCAGGGCTACGACTTCGGCCGCGGCGCGGCCCTCGGCTACCTCATCGCGCTGGTCATCATGGTGCTGGCGGCGATCTACCTGCGCCTGCTCGGGCGCGTCGGGAGGGACTGAGGTGGCCGACACGACCGCCCGGGCCGGCGGCCTGCGCGGGGGCGCGGGGCGGCTGCCCGGCGCAGGATCCGCCCATCACCGGCCCTCGCTCGCCACGCGCGTGCGGCGGCTCGGCCGGGGCACGTTCCTGTACGGCGCGATGGTGATCGCGCTGGCGGTCATCCTGGCGCCGTTCGCCTGGCTGCTCATCTCGAGCGTCGCCGCGCCCGTCGACCTGCTCGCGCGGCCCCTGCAGTGGATTCCGGCCCACATCGAGCTCGACCGCTACGTGAACCTCACCGTCGGGAGCACGCTCGACGACAGCGCCGTGAGCTTCCGCGCCGCGCTCGTGAACAGCTCGATCATCGCGAGCAGCGTCACGATCCTCTCGATGATCGTGGGGACGCTCGCGGCGTACGCGTTCGCGCGGCTCCATTTCCCCGGTCGGAGCTGGCTGATCCTCGCGTTCATGGCGACGTACATGCTGCCGCCGATCGCGCTGATCCTGCCGCTCTACCAGATCATGAGCGCGCTCCACCTCCGCGACACGCCGCTCGCGCTGATCATCATCTACGCCTCGTTCGTGACGCCGTTCGTGATCTGGATCATGCGCGGCTACATCGAGACGATCTCGTCGGAGCTCGACGACGCCGCGCGCGTGGACGGGTGCTCGCGGCTCGGCGTCCTCGTGCGGGTCATCGTGCCGGTGTCGGCGCCGGGCCTGGTCTCGACCGGGCTGCTGGCGTTCCTGATGGCGTGGGACGAGTTCCTGTACGCGCTGATCATCACCCAGACGAACGCGTCGAAGACCCTGCCGGTGGCGATCAACGACTTCATCGGCCGTCACGGGGTGGACTTCGGGCTGCTGGCGACGGGCGGCGTCATCGCCGCGCTGCCGCCGGTCATCATCGCGTTCGTCTTCCAGCGCTACATCGTCGCCGGGCTGACGGCCGGCAGCGTGAAGGGATGACCGGCGAACGGCGCATGCCGCGCACGACCGGCGCCCGAGCCTCGATCCCCCCGGCGCCCGACGGGCCCGACGAGATGGGCAGGGAGCTGGCGGAGGGGCCCGACGCCGTGGCGGCGACGCTCGCGCTGCTCGACCGCGACCCGGCCGGGATCGACGCGCGCGCTGCGGATGCCGCGCGACGGATCGTGCTGGTCGGCACCGGCGCCTCGCTCGCCATGGCGCACGTCGCGGCGCCCGAGTGGCGTCGGTCGGAGCGCGCGCGAGGCGTGGGCCGAGCTCGCCCCGTGCTCGTGCGCGAGTCGACCGAGTCGATCTTCGGCGGGCTCGACGGGGAGGCCTTCGACCCGGCGGACCTCGTGGTCGCCATCTCGCAGTCCGGCGCGAGCCCCGAGACGCTCGAGGCGGCGGCGCGGGCCGGCGAGTGCGGCGCGCGCCTCGTGGCCGTGACCGCACGTGCCCCGTCACCGCTGGCGGACGTCGCGACCGCCACCGTGCTCGTCGGCTCCGGGGAAGAGCTGGGCGCGGCGACGAAGTCCGAGCTGGCGACGCTCGCCGCCCTCCTCGCGATGGCGGGCGCCCTCCCGCCGGACGGGCGGACCCGCGACGAGCTGCGCGGCTGGCTCTCGGAGATCGTCGCGGCGACGGACGACCTCGTCCCGGTCGCGGAGACGCTCGCGACCGCGGGACGGATGTGGGTCGTCGGGCTGGGACCGGCCACCGGCCTCGCGCATGCGTGCGCGCTGGTGTGGCACGAGAAGGTGCACCGGGCGGCGGTGGCATCGACGGCGAGCGAGTTCCGGCACGGGCTGGTCGAATCGGTCGGCCCGGATGCCGTCGTGCTGGTCCTGCCTCCTCCACGGCGGTCCGCCGACACGGAGGCATACCTGGCCCTGCTCGCGCGCGAGGCCGCGGAGGTCGGGGCGGCCGTGCTGGTGCTCGACGCCTCCGCGACGCCTCGAGCATTCCCGGCGGTGACGGTGCCCGCGCCGGCCATGCCCGGCGCGCTCCCCTCCTCCGCCGCGCTCCTCGGGACCCTGCTGCGGATCCAGCAGCTGGCACGCGGTACCGCCCACGCGGCGGGCACGTACGTCGACGGGTTCCGCGTGCTGCGGCACGTCGTCCGCCCGGCGCCGCCGCCGTTCGGCTGACGCGGCCGGGCGGCGTCCGCGTCCAGCACGGGCGTCCGATCGGAGCTGCGGCCCGCCGGCCTGCCGGCGCATACTCGGCGCCGATGGCGGTCCGGATCGTCCACTTCGCCGACCTGCACCTGGACGCGCCGTTCGCATGGGCCGAGTCCCGCGTCTCGGCGCTCCGGCGCGCCAACCGTCGCCGGACGCTCGAGCGGATCGTGTCCCTCGCCGCCGACGAGCACGCGGACGCGATCACGTGCGCCGGTGACCTGTTCGAGCACGACCTGGTCACGCCCGACACGATCGAGTTCCTGCGGCGGACGTTCGGCGATGCCGGACGACCGGTGCTGCTCGCGCCCGGCAACCACGACTGGTTCGGACCGGAGAGCCCCTACGCGCGGGCACGCTGGCCGTCAAACGTCCACGTCTTCACGGAGGAGACGGGGGCGCCGGTCGACCTCCGGCCCGGGGTGCGAATCTGGGGGCTCGCACACCGGGCACCCGCCACACCCCGGAACCTGCTCGCCGCGCTCCGCCCGGAGGGCACGGCCGTCCACCTCGCGCTCGCCCACGCGTCCGAGTCGCGCATCCTCGCCTGGCAGGGCGAGGGCAAGCAGGCGCATGCGCCGTTCGTCGCCGAGGATCTCGAGCGGGCGGGCATCGCCCTCGCGCTGCTCGGCCACTACCACGCCCCGCGCGACGCCGAGCGCTACTCGTATCCGGGCAACCCGGATCCGCTCGAGTTCGGCGAGGAGGGCGAGCGCGGCGCGTTGCTCGTGACGATCCGGGACGACGGCACGATCCGCCGCGAGCGACACCGGGTGGCGGTCAGCGAGGTGCACGACATCGCGGTCGACGTCGGCGGCGCGCGCGACCGGGACGAGGTGAGCGAGCGGCTCCATGCGGGCCTCGCGGACCTGCGCGGGAGCGTGCGCGCGACGCTCCACGGCGAGCTCGCCCCCGACGTCCAGCTCGACTGGCGCGAGCTCGGCGCGTCCGGCGGGCACCTCGACGGCCTGGTCGTGCGGCAGGGCCGGCTGACGTGGGCGTACGACCTCGAGGCGATCGGCGCCGAGCCCACCGTGCGCGGCGAGTTCGTCCGCGAGGCGGCCTCGATCGAGGATCCCGAGCTGCGCCGGAGGGTCGTGCTGACGGGCCTCCGGGCCCTCGCCGGCCGCGACGACCTGGACGTGGCGTAGATGCGGGTCGAGCGCGTCATCGCGCACGCGTTCGGGCCGTTCCGGGACGAGCGGCTGGACCTCGCGCCCGGGCTGACGGTCGTGGCCGGTCCGAACGAGGCGGGCAAGTCGACGTGGCACGCGGCGCTGCGGGCCGCGATCTGCGGCGTGCCGCGTCGCCGGGGTCGCGCCACGACGTCCGAGCAGGAGTTCGCGGAGCTGCACAGGCCGTGGGACGGCGCCGACGGCTGGGCAGTGTCGGCGCGCATCGCGCTCGACGACGGGCGATGCATCGAGATCCGGCAGGACCTCGCGGAGAAGGTCGACAGCGCCGCCATCGAGCTGCCGATCGGGCGGATGGTGACCGCGAGCCTGCTCAACGAGGGCTCGCCCGACGCGTCCCGGCTCCTGGGACTCGACCGCGACGCGTTCGCGGCGACCGTCTGCGTCGACCAGGCCGACCTGCTCGGGGTGACCCGGGCGGCCGGCACGCTCCGCGAGCGGCTCGAGCGGGCGGTCGCGACGCGCGGGTCCGATGCGACGGCGTCGGAGGCGCTCGACCGGCTGCGCCGCTTCCGGTCGGAGCACGTCGGGACCGACCGCGCGGGCGCCGTCAGGCCGCTCCGACGGGCGATCGAGCAGCGCGACGAGGCCGCGCGTGCGCTCGACGAGGCCCGCCGGGCGCATGCCGAGTACCTGCGGCTTGCGGCCGACGCCGACGAGGCGCGGGTGGCACACGCCCGCGCGCTGTTGGAGCTGAGGCAGGCGGAGGCGCGCATCGCGCGGCAGGGGGCAGACGCGGCCCGCCGGACGGCCGAGCGAATCCGCGAACTGGCCGAGCGCCACCCGGTCGAGCCGCCGACCGCGCCGGCGCGCGACCTGCTGGCCGACGCGGTGGCCGCGGCGCTCGCCGCGTGGTCCGCCAGGCCGGCCGTTCCCGCCCTCGACGGCCCGACGGCGGCCGATCTCGAGGCGCAGATCGCGGGCCTGCCGGTCGTCCCGGCCGGCGACCTCGCGGTGGATCACGGTGTCCGCGCCCGGCACGACGCGTGGCAGGCGGCGCGAGAGGCGGCCGCGCTGCTCGGCGAGCCGCCCGGGCCGGCGCCCCTCCCCGTCCCCGGTCTCGGGTCGGCCGAGCTCACGGCGCTGGCCGCCGACCTCGACGCACGCGCGCCCGTCGCGCCTCCCGGGCTGGCGGCCGCGCACGAGGCGGCGGTGGCGAAGCGCAGGGCCGCGGCCGGCCGATCGTGGATGAGCGGCGCGGTGCTCGCCGTCACCTTCGTGGCGACCGCCATCGGGCTGCTCGCGGGGATCGTGGTGCTCGCCGCGCTCGGGGCCATCGCCGCGGCCGCGTCCCTGGCCGCGTGGCTCGCCGCACGCCGCGCCGTCGCATCCGCCGCCCAGGACCTGGCTCGCGCCGATTCCGCGGGTGCGCCGATCGCGGTCGCCGCCGCGGCTGCCGAGGCACGCCGCAGCGAGGCAGCGGCCCGGCTCGCGACCGCCGGGATCCCTGACGATACCCCGGCAGGACTCCGCGCCCTCGCCGCGGAGACCGCCCGGGCGGAGGCGGCGCAGCGCGCGCGAGCCGAGTGGGAGGAGCGGGCGGCCGTGGCCGCCGCGCGGGTGACGGCGGCCGAGGCCGCACTCCTCGAGGCCCTGGCAGCGCGGCGCGAGGAGGGTTCCGGGGAGACCGCCAAGGATCCGGCGACGGCCTTCCGGGCGTACGAGGAGGCCTGCGCAGAACGGGCGGCGATGGCCGCGGCGGCGTCGCGGCGCGGCTCGCTCGAGGCCGCCCTGTCGATCCGGCGGCAGGCCGAGGCACAGGCGTCGGCGGCCGCGCGCGCACGGGCGGAGGCGGCCGGGCAG
>JAJYGK010000125.1 GCA_021790715.1 Chloroflexota bacterium | reverse complement strand
AGGGCACGGCCCAGGTGACCGTCACGGCCCCGCCGACCCTGACGTCGATCCTCGTCTCGCCGGCGACGGCGAGCATCGCCGCCGGCGGCCAGCAGCAGTTCAGCGCGGTCGCCTACGACCAGAACGGCACGCCGTTGAGCGCCCAGCCCACGTTCGGCTGGACCGTCAGCAGCGGCGGCTCGATCAACGGGAGCGGCCTGTTCACGTCCGACGGCACGGCGGGAACGTTCACGGTGACGGCCTCGGCAACCGGCACGTCGGGCACCGTGCAGGGCACGGCCCAGGTGACCGTCACGGCGGGGAGCTTCACGCTGTCGGCCAGCCCGACGTCGCAGACGATCAACCGGGGCCAGTCCACGAGCTACACAATCCTGATCACTCGCTCCGGTGGTTTCACGGGCGCCGTGAGCCTCAGCCTGAGCGGCGCGCCGTCGAAGGTCACCGGTACGTTCTCGCCGAACCCCGCGTCCGGCACGAGCGCGACCCTCAGCATCAGGACGTTGCGCCCGAGTCCGTCCGGCACCTACACCCTGACGATCACCGGGACGAGCGGCAGCGTCACGAGTTCGACGACCGTCAAGCTCACGTTGCGATAGCCGCGCGGTTCGCAAGCCGCGCGGTTCGCGTGTTCGCGTTGACGAGGCGATCGGCGGGCGATACCATCAACGGTCGCGCGCCCCGGCAGCCGCCGGGCGCCATTCATGTGTTCAGGGGACCCATGTACGCAGTCATCGAGACGGGCGGGAAGCAGTATCGCGTCGAAGTCGGGAGCGAGATCGCGGTCGAGTACCTCGACGTGCAGCCCGGCCAGACGCTCGACCTGGACCGTGTGCTGCTCGTGGCCGACGGGGACGACACGGCAATCGGACGCCCGCTCGTGGATGCGGCTCGCGTGAGCGCGAGCGTGGTCCGGCAGGATCGCGCCGACAAGGTGATCGTCTTCAAGTACCGGCCCAAGGCGCGCCGACGGGTCAAGCACGGGCACCGGCAGGAGCAGACGATCCTGCGCGTGTCGGACATCATCCACGGCGACCGGAGCGCGCTGCAGCAGGCCGACCTGGCCCGCACGGAGCGCGAGCGGCTCGCCGCGGCCGAGGCCGAGGAGGCGGCCGCGCAGGCGGCAGCCGACCAGGCGCTGGCGGAGAAGCTGTCGCAGCGACGGACGGCCGACACGGCGGGCGCGGAGGGCGAGCAGCAGGCATCGGGCGCCGCGGAGAAGGCCCCGGCCGGCAAGGGTCGTGCGGCAGGCACTCGAAAGGCATCGTCGGGCGCGGACAAGCCGGCCTCGACCAGGGCACGCGCCCCGCGCACGCAGGCGCCGGCCCCGGAGGGCGAGGCGAAGTCCCGGTCCCGCGGGACCAGGAAGGACGCGTAGCCGATGGCACACAAGAAGGCAGGCTCGAGCTCGAAGAACGGCCGCGACAGCGTCGGCCAGCGGCTCGGGGTCAAGGCAGGCGACGGGCAGCTCGTGCCCGCCGGCTCGATCATCGTCCGCCAGCGGGGGATGACCTTCCTCGCCGGCGAGGGCGCCGGGCTCGGGCGCGACTACACCGTCTTCGCGACGGTGACCGGTCGCGTCCGCTTCGAGCACGACACCCGCGACAAGAAGCGCATCCGCGTCGAGGCAGAGGCGGCACCCGCCGCGCAGGCCTGACGCACACGCGCCGGGACCACCGCCGGGTCAGCCCGGACGGAAGGCTCGGCAGGAGTCGATCGTGAAGAGCGGTATCCATCCCAAGTACTACCAGGCCGAGGCTCACTGCGGGTCGTGCGGCCGCACGTTCACCGTGGGGTCGACGCGGCCCACGCTGCGCGTCGACGTCTGCGCCGAATGCCACCCGTTCTTCACGGGCAAGCAGACGATCGTGGATACGGCCGGCCAGGTCGAGCGCTTCCAGAAGCGCCTCGAGCGCGCCCTGCGGGCCTGACGCCGGTTCCATACCAGCCACGTGGCGGCGGGCCCGGCAGGGTCCGCCGTTCTGTTTCGCCGGACCGGCCCCGGGCGTCTGAGCGGATCGCGCGGCCGGTAGACTGAGGGTTCCGATGGCTCGCTTCAACTACGGCGGTCAGGCCCTCATCGAAGGCGTCCTCATGCGGGGACGCGATGCGATCGCGGTCGCCGTCCGCCACCCCGACGGGGACGTCGTCTGGGAGGCCGAGCGGCTCTCCGAGTCGGCCGTGCATCGCCATCGCGCGGCCAGCTGGCCGTTCGTGCGCGGGCTGGTCGTGCTGTACGAGACGCTCGTGATCGGCACGAAGTGGCTGACGCGATCGGCGGCCATCTCGGCCGCGGGGGAGGGCGTCGAGCTCGGCGGCGGCGTGGTCGCGCTGACGCTCACGATCTCGCTCGCGTTCGGCGTGGGCCTGTTCTTCGTCCTGCCGCTGGTGCTGAGCCAGGCGGCCGCCGCGGCCGCGCCCTCGGTGGGCAGCATGGGCAAGAACCTGCTCGAGGGCCTGCTGCGGCTCGTCATCTTCGTGGCCTACCTGCTGCTGATCAGCCGCTCGTCGGAGATCGGCCGGGTGTTCCAGTACCACGGCGCCGAGCACATGTCGATCCACGCGCTCGAGCACGGCGACCCGCTGACGCCCGAGAAGGTGCGCCGGTACCCGACCGCCCACCAGCGCTGCGGCACCGAGTTCCTGCTCGTGGTCGTGATCGTGAGCATCCTCGTCTTCAGCCTGCTGGCCGGCCAGAGCTTCCTGGTCGCGCTCGTGGCGCGGCTCGCCCTGATCCCGGTCATCGTCGCGGTGAGCTACGAGGTCCTGCGCTGGGGGGCGAAGCACCGCTCGAACACGCTCGTGCGCTGGATCTACACGCCCGGGCTGTGGCTGCAGGCGATCACGACGCGACAGCCCGACGACTCGATGATCGAGGTCGCGATCGTCTCGCTGGAGGAGGCGCTCCGCGCGGACGGCGAGCCGATCCCCGAGGGCAGCGTGTACCCGGCGCGCCGGACCATGGCGGAGGCGTCCGCGGCAACCCGGGCGGCGCGCGAGGCCGCGGACCGCGAAGCGTCGCTCGTCGCGGCGGGCGTGCCGCGGCTCGAGCCGGACGCGGCGGACCGCACGGACCCGGCGGACCGGGTCGGCACGGCAGACGAGGGGCCGCTCGCATGAGCCTCGAGGATCGCCTGGAGGAGCTCGCCCGGCAGGCGCAGCGGCTGCAGGAGGAGCTCGCGAGCCCCGACGTGGTGGCCGATCCGGACGCCCTGCGGCGGATCGGCAAGGAGCTGGCGCGCGTCGAACCGACCGTGGCCACCTGGGCGCGGCTGCAGTCGACCCGGCGCGAGCTGGCCGACGCGCGGGCGATGCGCGACGGCGAGTCGGACACCGACCTGCGCGAACTGGCCCGGGACGAGGTCCACCGGCTGGAGGGCGAGGAGACCCGCCTGCTGGAGGAGCTGAAGCTCCAGCTGCTGCCGCACGATCCCCTCGACGAGCGCGACGTGATCGTGGAGATCCGCGCCGGCACGGGAGGCGAGGAGGCGGCCCTCTTCGCGGCCGAGCTCTTCCGCATGTACGTCCGCTACGCCGAGCGGCACCGCTGGGGCGTCGAGATCCTGACCACGAACGAGACCGGCATCGGCGGCCTGCGCGAGGTCATCTTCGAGGTCCACGGCGAGGGCGCCTACAGCCGGCTCAAGTTCGAGGGCGGCGTCCATCGCGTGCAGCGCGTGCCGGAGACCGAGTCGGCGGGGCGCATCCACACGTCGACCGCCACCGTCGCCGTCCTCCCCGAGGCCGACGAGGTCGACGTCCAGATCGACGAGCGCGACCTGCGCATCGACGTCTACCGCTCGACCGGTCCCGGCGGCCAGAGCGTCAACACGACCGACTCGGCGGTCCGGATCACGCACCTCCCGACCGGCCTGGTGGTCGCGATCCAGGACGAGAAGAGCCAGCACAAGAACAAGGCCAAGGCGATGTCGGTCCTGCGGTCGCGGCTCCTCGAGATCGAGCAGCGCAAGGCCCACGAGGCCGAGGCCCAGAAGCGCCGCAGCATGGTCGGCTCGGGCGAGCGTTCCGAGAAGATCCGGACCTACAACTTCCCGCAGGACCGGGTGACCGACCACCGCATCGGCATGGACCTGCACAACCTGCCCGGCGTGCTCGACGGCGAGCTGGACCGGCTGATCGACACGCTGATCGAGACCGACCAGGCGGAGCGCCTCGCCGACTTCGGGGAGGGCGATGCGGCCTGAGGCCGGCGCCGGGCTCGGGCGGGGGCGGGCGTGACCG
>JAJYGK010000146.1:4259-19880 GCA_021790715.1 Chloroflexota bacterium | reverse complement strand
CCTCGAGGACTCGCGGACGCCGTTCACGATCCCGGGTCACAAGGGACGCGTCGATCTCGTCGGGCGCGTCGTCGCCGGCGACGTCCCCCTCTACGGCGGCCTCGACGTGCCGAAACTGACCGCGGGCGTGCTGCCGGCGGCCGAGGCGCGCGCCGCGCGCCTGTGGCACGCAGACGTCGCCCGGTTCTCGGTGGGCGGCTCAACCCACGGGAACCAGGCGCTCGCCCTCGCCGTCGCCTCGCCCGGCGACACCGTGGTCGTGTCGCGGACCCTGCATCGATCGCTCTTCCTCGGGCTCGTCCTGGCGGGCCTCGAACCGAGGTGGGTGCGGCCGGACGTCGAACCGACGACCGGCCTGCCTGCCGCGGTGCCCGCGGCCGCGGTGGCCGAGGCGCTCCGAGGCCACCCCCAGGCGCGTGCCGTCTTCGTCGGCGATCCGTCGTACGTCGGCACCACCAGCGACCTCGCCGCGATCGCCCGTCTCGCGCACGCGCGCGGGGTCCCCCTCGTCGTCGACGCCGCGTGGGCCGCGCACTTCGGCTTCCACCCCGCGGTCCCGCCCCACGCGCTGTCGCTCGGTGCCGACGCCCTCGTCACGAGCGTGCACAAGATGCTCGCCGGCTACTCGCAGGCCGCACTGGTCCTCGCGTCGACCGAGCGGATCGACCGTGGCCGGCTGGACCGGGCATTCGACGCCACGCACACGACGAGCCCGGCCGGGACCATCCTCGCGAGCATCGACGCATCGCGTGCACTGCTGGAGCGCGACGGCAGACCGCTGCTCGATCGCGCGCTGTCGCTCGTGGCGGCCGCGCGGGCGAGGCTCGGCGCGATTGACGGCCTGGCGATCGTCGGCCTGCCCGGGTCCGACCCGCTGCGGCTCGTCCTGCTGCTGCCGGGCACCGGTGCGTCCGGGTTCGACGTGGAGCGCGACCTGCTGGACGAGGGGATCGCGCTGGAGATGGCGGACCGCGACATGCTGGTGCCGGTGGTGACCATCGGCGACGACGAGGCGAGCATGGAGAGGCTCGTCGGCGCCCTCGAACGGTCCATCCGACGGCATGGAGGGAGGCCACGGAGGATCGCGCCGGCCGCGGCCTGGTCGATCGAGCCGCGCGTCGCCCGGTCGCCCCGCGAGGCGTTCTTCGCCCCGCGCGAGGCCGTGCCGATCGCCACGGCCGTCGGTCGCGTGGCCGCCGAGCTGGTCGCCCCCTATCCGCCCGGGATCCCGGTGCTCGCCCCCGGTGAGGAAGTGACGGCGGACGCGGTCGATGCGCTGTTGCGGGCCCGCGGCGAGGGGGTGCGCATCGCATACGCCGCCGATCCGACGCTCGCCACGCTCGAGGTGCTGGTCGGGACGTGACGCCGCTCCCGGCGCGACGGTGGCACGTGCGCGGCGGCGGCACGTGCGAGGCGGCGGCACGTGCGGTCGATCAGTCAGGTGCGGGAATGCGCCGACAGGAAGCGCCACGCCACGCGGGTGGCGTCGAAGGCGCTCGTCGTGCGGCCCAGGAACGGCGGCACCCACTCCCGGCCGCCCGGCCAGCGGTGCCCGCCGCCCTCGATCCGGTAGAAGGCCAGGTCGGACAGCGGCGACGGCCCGTGCCAGCGCCGCACCGTCACGTCCGGCGCGAGCTCCTCCCGCTCCGGCTCGTCGGCCGCCCCGTTGACCCCGGCCCAGAGTGCGGCCCACGCATCGACGCCGATGCACGGCCCGGCGGCACGTCGCAGGAGGAGGCGGGCGCGAAGGCCGCGCGCGCGCCCGCCGGCGTAGGGCGCGAAGCGGTCCGCGGTCCCGTGGATGGACAGGACGGGCAGCGGCACCGCGGGGCGGCACGCGGCGGCGATCTCGGTCGCGGCCGTGCCGGCCACCTGCGCGATGGCGGCGAGCCGCTCGGGGTGCTCGCAGGCGAGGCGGCCCGCCATGACCGCGCCGTTCGACATGCCCACCGCGTACACGCGCGCCGCGTCGATCGCCAGCCGGGCGCCGACGTCGTCGATGACGGCGACCAGGTAGTCGACGTCGTCGACGGCCTCCACGGCCCGCCAGCCCCCGCCGCGGTACCGTCCGTCGTTCCAGATCTCGCCGACTGCCTCGGGCATGGCGACGACGAAGCCGGCGTCGTTGGCCAGCTGCGAAAAGCCCGTCCAGCGGTCGAACTGCGAGGCGCTGATCCCGCGGCCGTGCAGCTGCACGACGAGCGGCGGCCGCGACGCGATGCCGACGGGGACGTGGAGCAGGTAGGGGCGCTCGCGTCCGCCGTGACGAAGCGGGATTCGCGGGACGGCTGGAGCGGTCCGGCTAATCGTCGAGCGCCGCGCCCCCGGCCGCGGCGGCGGCACGCAGCGCGGCACGCTCCATCGCCCGTCGCTCGGCGTCCGGCACCTGGTTCCGCGCGTGGTACGAGGAGCGCACGAGCGGCCCCGACTCGACGTGCCTGAACCCGAGCGCCAGGGCCTCCTCGCGCAGCTCGACGAACTCCTGGGGCGTGTAGTAGCGCTCGACGGGGAGGTGCTGCTCCGAGGGCCGCAGGTACTGGCCGAGGGTCAGGATGTCGCAGTCGACCGCGCGCAGGTCGCGGAACGTCTGCACCAGTTCGTCGTGCGTCTCGCCCAGGCCGACCATGATGCTCGACTTGGTGTGGACGGTGCCCGCGTGGCCCGCGATCTCGCGGGCATAGGCCTTGGCGCGCTCGAGGACCCCGAGCGAACGGTCGTAGCGGGCCCGCTTGCGGACCGGTTTCTGCAGCCGCGCCACGGTCTCGACGTTGTGGTTCAGGATGTCCGGTCCCGCCTCCATGACCGTGCGGAGGGGAGCCTCCTCGCCGTTGAAGTCGGGGATCAGCACCTCGACGCCCATGCCGGGGCAGCGCGCCCGCAGCTGGCGGATCGTCTCGGCGAAGGCGCCCGCGCCGCCGTCGGGCAGGTCGTCGCGGGCGACGCTCGTCACCACGCAGTGGTCGAGGTCCATCTGCGCCACCGCCTCGGCCACCCGCCGGGGCTCATCGTCGTCGAACCACGTCGGCCGTCCCGTCTTGATCGCGCAGAAGCCGCAGGCGCGCGTGCAGACGTCACCGAGGATCATGACCGTGGCGGTGCGCTGGTCCCAGCACTCGCCGATGTTGGGGCAGCGCGCCTCCTCGCAGACCGTGTGCAGTGTGAGGCCGCGCATGAGCCCCTTGAGCTCGAAGTAGCGCTCGCCGGTGGGGATGCGGGCGCGGATCCAGTCGGGGTGGCGGTGCGGGAGGGGGCCCCGGCCGTTGGGAACGGGTGGCGGGGCGGCCCGACCGGACGGCAGGGCGGCCGGACCGGATGGCGGGACGGTCCGACGGGAGCCCGGCACCCCGGGCTCGCCGGGTCCGTGCTCGCCGGGAACGTGCTCGCCGGGAACGTCGAGCATGCCGGCCATCGCGATCGTCGGCGGCTCGAAGGCGTGGGGATGCCCCGCCCCGGGCGGGGTGAAGATCGGCAGATCGCGGCTCACGGGTCCAGTCTAGCCCTGCGGGCGTCGCGGCCGCGCCGGACGATGCCCCGGAGCGGCGCCCTGCCGATGCGCCCCCGGATCAGCGGCACCCCGGCGCCAGCCGGTACACCCGCGCCGCGATCGCCGGCGGCGCGCACAGCATCACGTAATCGCGCTGTACCCCCTGGGCGTGCTGTCGTCGCACAGCAGGCGGATCGACCCGTGGCTTACCCGGATTCCGTGTACGAGATCTGCGTGGCGCCCGCCCCTCGCGCGGCCGGGCGAGCCCGCGCCTCTCCCCTTCCGGGGCCCGTCACCAGATGGCAGTCCTCTCGTCGACGGCCTCGAGCCAGGCCTTGACGTCCTGCATGAAGCGGCCCATCTGCGCTCCGTCGGTGGCCCGATGGTCGAACGCGGAGCAGATGTACATCATCGGACGGATGGCGATCGCCTCGCCAGCCGGTGTGCCGACGACGACGGGCCGCCGCTGGATCGCCTCCATGGTGAGGATGGCGATCTCGGGCGTGTTCACGATGGGGGCGCTGACGATCGACCCGAACCAGCCGGTGTTGTCGACCGTGAACGTCCCGCCCTGGAGATCCTCCAGGCGGAGCCGGTTGGAGCGGGCACGGGAGGCCAGGTCGACGACGGCGTGGTTCAGCCCACTGACGCTGAGCCGGTCCGCGTCGTGGATGACGGGAACGATCAGCCCGTCGTCGACGGCGACGGCGATCCCCACGTTGACGCGCGCCCGGCGGATCAGGCCCTGGTCCGACCAGTGGCCGTTCAGGTCCGGGTGCCGGCGGAGGGCCTCCACGACCGCCTTGGTGACGATCGCGACGTACGACAGGCCGATCCCCTCGCGCGCCTCGTACTCGTGCCTGACCCGCTCGCGGAGGGCCACCGCGCCCGACATGTCGACCTCGAGCGTCAGGTAGGCGAGCGGAACGGATGCCGCCCGCGTCATCTGCGCGGCGATGCCCTTCCGCATCTGGGTCATCGGCTTCAGCTCGTCGCCCTCAGCGAGCTGCGGCGCCGGAGCCGTCGGGACCGGCGCGGCAAACCCGCCCGCATCCGTCGCGAACGGGGCCGTCGGCAGAGCTGCCGGGGCAGGCGGGGTCGAGGCCGACGGGGCGGCCATGGCCGGCGGCGCCGAGACGGCCGGAGCCGGCGGCGCCGGGACCGGCGCGGCGGGGGCCGCGCCCCGGGCACGCGCCTCGATGAACGCCATGATGTCGTCACGCGTCACCCGGCCGCCGTGGCCGGTCCCGCGCACCTGCGCCAGGTCGACGTCGTTCTCGCGCGCCAGCCGGCGCACGGCCGGCGTGACGGGACCGCGGTACTCCTCGCGCGCCCCGCCCGGCGCCTCCTGCACGACCGCGGCCGTGGCACCGGCGGACGGAGCGGCGGCGGCGGCGTTCCGGGGTCCGGCCGTGGACTGCTCGTCCGACCCGGCGGGGCCCGTCTCGACCGCGACGGGTTTCGTCTCGACCGGACCCGGCCTGGTCTCGGCCGCGGCGACAGGCGCGGAGGCCGCCTTCGGCGATGCCGCCTGCGCAGGCTCCGCGCCGCCCTCCTCGATGACGGCGATCTCGGCGCCGTTCGGGACGGTGGCCCCCTCCTCGACGAGGATCTCCGAGAGGACGCCCTCGAACGGCGACGGCACCTCTGCGTTCACCTTGTCGGTGATCACCTCGACGATGGGCTCGTACTTCGTCACGTGGTCGCCGATCTGCTTGAGCCAGCGGCCGATCGTCCCTTCTGCCACGCTCTCGCCGAGCTGCGGCATC
Organism: Chloroflexota bacterium; assembly: GCA_021790715.1. Classification (GTDB taxonomy): domain Bacteria; phylum Chloroflexota; class Limnocylindria; order Limnocylindrales; family CSP1-4; genus JAJYNJ01. The sequence goes on along the minus strand of JAJYGK010000146.1, from coordinate 14,627 downwards.
GTCACCCTGGGCACGTGCTCACCCCTCCGAGGAACCGCGCGCACGCGTGGCGTCCGCGCCGGGCTGCATCCTTCGCACGCGCGTAGTGTCGCCGATCTGCGACAACGTGGCGCGCGACGGGCGGCGGAGCACCGGGCGAAGCGTCCGCGAGCGGGCGCGCCGGGCGCTCAGTACGCCGCCAGCCGGCGGATCGCCGCCGCGATCGCACCCGGGTCGACCATGAACCAGTCCTCGAGCACGTGGGCGTACGGCACCGCGGGAACGTCCGGCCCCGCCACCCGGAGGATCGGGCCGTCCAGGAAGTCGAAGGCCTGCTCGCTGATCGAGGCCGAGAGCTCCGCCCCGTAGCCGCCGAACTTGTTGTCCTCGTACACGACGACGCACTTGCCCGTGCGGCGGACGCTCGAGAGGACGGTGTCCAGGTCGAGCGGGCGCAGCGTGCGCAGGTCGATCACCTCGACGCTGATCCCGTCGGCGGCGACCGCCTCGGCCGCCTCGAGCGCGTGGTGGGCCATGAGCCCGTACGCGATCACGGTGATCTGCGTCCCCGACCGCGTCACCTGCGCCTGCCCCAGCGGCACCGTGTAGTCGCCGGCGGGCACCTCGCCGCGCACGGACCGGTACAGCTTCTTGTGCTCCAGGAAGAGCACCGGGTCCGGGTCCCGGATCGCGCTGCGCAGGAGCCCGGCCGCGTCGTACGGGGTGGACGGCACCACGACCTTGAGGCCGGGCACGTGCGTGAAGAAGGCCTCGATGGACTGGCTGTGGTAGAGGGCGCCGTGGACGCCGCCGCCGTACGGGGCGCGGATCGTGATCTGGCAGCCGAACGTGCCGTTCGAGCGGTAGCGGATGCGGGCCGCCTCGCTCACGATCTGGTTGAAGGCCGGCATGATGAAGTCGGCGAACTGGATCTCGGGGACCGGGTGGAGGCCGTTGACCGCGGCGCCGATGGAGGCGCCGACGATCATCGACTCCGTGAGCGGCGTGTCGATGACGCGCTCCGGGCCGAACTCGGCGAAGAGCCCGTCCGTGACCAGGAAGACGCCGCCCTTCACGCCGACGTCCTCGCCGAGCACGACCATGCACTGGTCGAGCCGCATCTCGCTCGCGAGCGCGCCGCGGATCGCCTCCAGGAACGTCCGGACGGCCATCACACGCCCTCCGCCGGCGTCGCGGCGCGGACGCCCGCACCGCCCGCCGCCTCCGGGCCGATCGCGGGATCGGGCTCCGCGAAGACGTGACGGTAGGCGGTGGCCGGATCGGGCTCCGGCTGCGATTCCGCCCAGTCGGTCGCGTCGTCGACCGCCGCCTTCACGTCGGCGGCGATCTCCGCCTCGCGCGGCTCGTCGAGCACGCCGGCGTCCCGGAGCTGGCGCCGGAACCTGGGCAGCGGGTCGCGCTCGCGCTCCGCCTGCAGTTCCTCGGCCGAGCGGTACTTCGTCTGCTGGTCGTCGGAGGAATGCGCCGTCAGGCGCGTCACCTTGGCCTCGATCAGGGTCGGGCCCTCACCGCGCCGCGCCCGCTCGAGCGCCTCGCGCCCGGCGCGGTAGCAGGCGAGCACGTCGCTCCCGTCCACGACGACGCCCGGGAACCCGTACGCGGCGGCACGGTCGGCGAGATCGGGGATGGGGCTCTGGAGCGACATCGGCACGCTGATCGCGTAGCCATTGTTCTCGACGACGAACACGACCGGCAGGCGGTGGACACCGGCGAAGTTCAGCCCCTCGTGGAAGTCGCCCTGGTTGCTGGAGCCCTCGCCGAGCTCGGTCAGCGCGACCTGGTCCCTCCCGAGCGTCTTCGCCGCCAGCGCGATGCCGACGGCGTGCAGCAGCTGGGTCGCCACCGGCGAGCTGGTCGTCAGGATGTTGTGCTCCGCCGACCCGTAGTGGCCGGGCATCTGTCGACCCCCGGATGATGGATCGGCGGCCCGGGCGAACTGCGCCATCAGGATGTCGCGCGGCGTCATGCCGAAGGTGAGCACCCCGGCGATCGAGCGGTAGTACGGCACGAGCCAGTCGCGCCCCGGGCGCAGCGACGAGACGATCCCGACCTGCGCCCCCTCGTGCCCCTGCCCGCTGATGACGAAGGCGGCCTTCCCGGCCCGGTTGAGCACCCACATGCGCTCGTCGATCGCGCGCGCGAGCGCGACCAGGCGGTACATGCGCAGGAGATCCTCGTCGCGAAGGCCGTGCGCGGCGGCCAGATCGCTGACCCTGATCGACGCCTCGGCCACCGCGGTCCTCCCTGTCGGAAGCCCCGGAAGGAGCTAGAAGTTGATCGATCGTCCGGCGACCGCCATGGCGGCTTCGCCGATCGCCTCGGAGAGCGTGGGATGGGGATGGACGGCGGCGCCGAGCTCCCAGGCCGTCGTCTCGAGCAGCATGCCGGCGGCCGCCTCGGCCACCAGGTCGGTCACGTGCGGCCCGATCATGTGGACGCCCAGCACGCGGTCGGTCTCCTCGTGGGCGAGCACCTTGACGAAGCCGTCGTACTCGCCGCCGATGATCGCCTTGCCGTTCGCGGTCCAGGGAAACTTTCCCACCCGGTAGGGCACGCCGTCGCGTTTCAACTCCTGCTCGGAGCGCCCGATCGTCGCGATCTGGGGCCGGCAGTAGGTCGCGCGCGGCATGATCGCGTAGTCGATGGGGTGGGGGTCGAGGCCGCAGATCGTCTCGACGGCCGTGATCCCCTCGTGCGCCGCGACGTGCGCGAGGAGCAGCCCGCCGACGAGATCGCCGATCGCGTAGAGATGGGGCTCGGCGGTCCGCATGTGCCCGTCGACCCGCACGACGCCCCGCTCGACGGCGGCCCGGGTCTGCTCGAGCCCGATTCCCTCGACGTTGGCGGCGCGCCCGGTCGCGACGAGCAGCTGGTCGGCGCGCAGCTCCTTCGGCTCCTTCCCCTCGGGGCCGACGCGCACGCAGACCTGGCCGTCCTCGACCGTGACGGACGCGGGATCGAAGCGCGCGTTCGTCATGACGGCGATGCCGCGCCGCTTGAAGGCGCGCTCCAGCACCTGGCCGATCTCGGCATCCTCGAGCGGCACGACCGAGGGCAGGTACTCGAGGAGCGTCACCTCGGCGCCCATGTCGCGGTAGAACGAGGCGAACTCGACGCCCACGGCGCCCGCGCCCACCACGATGATGCTGTGCGGCAGGGCGTCGCTGCGCAGGACGTCGTCGCTCGTGACGATGTGCGTGCCGTCGGGGACGAGGCCGGGCAGGCTCTTCACGCGGCTCCCGGTGGCGAGGATCACGTCGGTCGCGTCGAGCACGCGCTCGCCGCCCGTCCCCTTCGTCCCGTCCTCGCCGTTCAGGGCGACGCGGATCTTCGTGGCCCGCTCGAGCACGCCGTGCCCGGCGACCCAGGTGACCTGGTTCTTCTTCACCAGGCTCATGAGGCCCTTCGTGAGGCGGTCGACGACCTGCGTGCGGCGCTTCGCGATCGCCGGCATGTCGACGCCGGTCTCGCCGACGGACAGCCCGAACGTGGCCGCGTCGCGGATGCGCGCGTACAGGTCGGCCGACTCGAGCATCGCCTTGGTCGGGATGCAGCCCCAGTGGAGGCACGTCCCGCCGATCGGCTCCTCGTCGACGAGCGCGACGCGCAGGCCCATCTGCGCGGCCCGGAACGCGGCCGAGTAGCCGCCGGTCCCGGCGCCGAGGACGACGAGGTCGAACGAGTTGGACGAACCGGCAGCCACGGTCTTCAGCGCGCTCCTCTGGGCTGGGGGGACGCCGCGGGACGCCGCGGCTCGTCGCGGACGCACGTCACGCCGGCGATGGTACGGGCGGTCGCGCGGGGCCGCAACCGCGGGCGGATCACCGCCCGGTGCGGATCGACGCCCAGAGCGCCCGGCCGAGCACCACGAGCGTGACCACCACGAGGGCCACGATCATCGTCGGCGGACGGCCGATCGCGTCCTGGAACGGCGGGTAGACGATCCCGAGCAGCTGCAGGCCCAGCACCACGACCACGCAGAGGGCGGCGAGCAGGACGACATCGCGGTCGCGGACCCCGCGGCGGGCGGACCCCGCCGGGCCCCCGGAGCCCTGGGGCCCCGTGCGATCGGGTGGCGGGGTCGGCGTCGAGGGTGCGCGCACCTGCCCGCCGGCCGCCGGGACGTTGCTGCCTGCCATCGCTCCCCCCTCGATCACGCCGTCCTCAGCCGCGGTCCGCGTCGGCCGGGATGCCGATGGGTGCCACCAGCACGCGCCCGGCGAGCGCGCGGCCGTTCCTCGTCTGGAGCCCGACCTTCGGGCGGTGGAACGTGACGGTGACGTCCGCGCGGACGGCCGGGTCGGACGGATCGCCGCTCGTCAGATCGACCGCCGTCGGCGTGTCGACGGCGAGGACGGGCACGCCGGACGCGCGAGCGCGGCGGATCAGCTCCACGGCGCTCCGGATCGGATCGCGGAGCTCGCCCCGCACGCCGGTCCCGAGCAGGGCGTCGACCACGGCCGACGCCTTCTCGATCCCCTGGCCCAGCATCTGGAGGTCGCGCGGCTGGGCGGCGTGGATCCGTTCCACGCCCTCGATCGCCCCGAGCGCCTCCCAGTTGCGCGCGGCGTCAGGCGTGCCCGGGTGCGGCTCGCCCGACACGAGCACGACCGCGACGCGCAGACCGGCGCGCGCGAGGTGGCGCGCCGCCACGCAGCCGTCACCACCGTTGTTGCCGGGACCGACGAGCACGAGGACGGGGCCACGGCCGGTGCGGCCGGTGGTCGCGAGCAACGCCCGGACGGCGGCGGCCGCTCCGGCACCCGCCTGTTCCATCAGCCAGCGCCCCGGGGTTCCCATGAGCTGCGCCTTCCGGTCCACGCCCCGCATCTCCTCCGCGGTCATGGCGTGCCTGGACGCGGTCGCCTGCCAGTGCGCCGCCAGCTCGTCGAGGTCGAGTGGCTCGCCACGCAGCGCGGGGTCGTCTGCCGGCAGCGGGACGTCGTCGGGTGCGGGACGCCGCGACACGGGTGGAGGGGCGGCAGGAGACATGGCCCGCATAGGGTGCCACATGCGGCGGCGGGACGCGTCCGCGGGGGGAGGCGGCCGCTCAGCCCGTGCCCTGCAGCCCGGCGGCGACGCCGTTCACCGTGAGCCGCACGACCGCCAGCACGCGGTCGCGCTCCGGATCGTCCGGCCCGAGCTCGCGCAACCGGGCCAGCAAGCGGAGCTGGACCTCGCTCAGCGGCTCCACGTACGGGTTGCGCAGCTCGATGCTGCGCTGGAGCACGGGCGATCCGTCGAGCAGGCGCGAACGTTCCGTGACGGCCAGCAGGCCTGCCACGCTCCGCTCGTGCTCGTCGCGGATCGCCTGCCAGATGCGGGCGGCGCCCGGCACGCCCCGAGCGAGTGCCGCGTACGCCGCCGCGACGCCCAGGTCGACCTTCGCGAGCACGAGCTCCGCGTTGTCCAGCGTCGAGGCGAAGTACGGCCAGTCGGCGTACATCCGGCGCAGCTCGGCAAGGCCCGCGTCGCCGTGCCGGCGGCGATACGCATCGAGGGCGGTCCCGAGCCCGTACCAGCCGGGCACGAAGGCGCGGCTCTGCGACCACGCGAAGACCCACGGGATCGCGCGCAGCGACGCGAGCGGCGCGACCGGCGGACCCGCCGCCGGCGGATCCGCGACGGATCCATCCGACGCCGGAGGCCGGGCGGCGCGCGCGGCGGGGCGCGACCCCAGGTTGAGGCCGGAGATCTCGGCGATGGGCGTCGCGGCGGCGAAGTACGCCGCGAACTCCGGATCCTCCCAGACCAGCGCGCGGTACGCGTCCCGCGCCGCCTCCGCCAGCTCGTCCATCACCGGGGTCCAGCGCCGCGCAGCCTCCGAGACGCGGCGGTCGTGCTCCGGGGTCGACGCCCCCAGCACGGCGTGCGTCGCCTGCTCGATCTCTCGCAGGGCGATCGCGGGGTTGCCGTAGTGGGCCGCGATGACCTCGCCCTGCTCGGTGAGCTTGAGCCTGCCGCGGATCGACCCGGCGGCCATCGCCAGGATCGCGCGGTTGGTGGGACCCCCGCCGCGCCCGATCGCGCCCCCGCGCCCATGGAACAGCGTGAGCTCGATCCCCTCCTCGGCGGCCACGCGCGCCAGTTCGGCCTGGGCCCGATGGAGCGCCCACGAGGCGGCGAGGAACCCGGACTCCTTGTTCGAGTCGGAGTAGCCGAGCATCACCTCCTGGCATCGCCCCCTCCGCTCGAGGTGGCGGCGGTACGCCGGATCGGCCAGCAGCGACCGCAGGAACGGGCCGGCCGATTCGAGCGTGTCGAGCGACTCGAGCAGGGGTACGACGTCGAGGCGGTCGGCGAGCGCGCCGGATGGGTCCACGGCCCGTGCCAGTTCGAGCACGGCAAGGACGTCGCGGGGCTCGTGCGTGAAGCTGATGACGTACCGGCGGCAGGCCTCCTCGCCGTAGACCGCCTGCAGCTCCGCGATCGCGCGGAACGTGTCCAGCACCTCGCCGACGCCGACGCCCGGGGACGCGTCGATCCCGTCGACGTCGGCGCGCGATCCGCCGGCGGCGGACGCTGCGGCGAGGGCGGCCAGCGCGGCGGCGTGCACCGCGGAGTGCTGGCGGACCTCCAGCTCGGCGAGGTGGAACCCGAACGTCTCGATCTGCCAGGCGAACTCCTGCACCTCGCCCCACGCGACCCGCCGCGCGCCGCCCGCCGCCAGCGAGGCCTGGATGCGACGGATGTCGCCGAGCAGCTCGGCGGCGGAGCGGTAGCCGCAGGGGCCATCCGCCGGGGGGTGGTGATGCCTCGCCTGCGTCTCGCGCTCGACGACGAACGCATCGGGGAGCGCATCGGAGAGCGGCGGCAGATCGGCGCCGTGCCCGTCGCCCACGAGCATCGCGCGGGTCTCGCGCAGCCGCTCCGCGATCAGCCCGAAGGCGCGCCGGTACGGCTCGGTGGCGAAGCGCCGCTGCAGCTCGGCCGCCACGTCCGGGTGACGGGCGGCCTCGGCCGCGAGCCACGCCTGGAGATCGGCGGAGATGGGTCTGCGCGTCTCGGAGATGGCGATCGTCTGCACCAGCCGCGCGGCGACGTGCTCGTACGCACGGAGGACGTGGTCCGCCTGGATCCGGAGCGTCGCGCGCGTCACCGCAGCGGTGACGTTCGGGTTTCCGTCGCGGTCGCCGCCGATCCATGTCCCCCAGCGGAGGAAGGCCGGGACGCGCGGGGGCCGCGTGCCCGACCGCCGGTCGAGGGGCTCGCCAGGGAAGTGGGCCGTCCCGGGCTCGCCCGGGGAGTCGGCCGCCCCCGGCGCGCCCGGCTGCGCACCGGCCTGGTCGCCGGGATTGCCGGCCGGGTCGCCGGGAATCATGTCGAGCGCCGAGTCGAGGGCCCGCAGGATGCGCGGCGCGGCACCGAACAGCGTCGCGTCGAAGAACACCATCGCCGAGCGCACCTCGTCGAGGGGCGACGGGCGGACGGCACGCAGGTCGTCGGTCTGCCAGAGGAGCGTGATGGCCTCGCGCAGGCGGCGGCGAACCTCGCGGTCCTCGCGCGGCGCGAGGCGCGGATCGTCGAGCCGGTCGAGCTGCTCGTACACGCGGCGGAGCGCGACGAGGAACGTGCGACGGCGGGCCTCCGTCGGGTGCGCCGTGAGGACCGGGTGGATCGACAGGCTCGCCACGAGCGCCTCGATGCCGGCCCGGTCCCAGCCCTCCGCGGCCAGCTCGCGGACGGCGGCGCCCAGGCTCTCCTCCGCGAACCCGTCGGGGGCGGCCCGCTCGCGACGCCGCAGTGCCCGGACGCGCTGCTTCTCCTCGGCGAGGTTGACGAGCTGGAAGTAGCGGGTGAACGCGCGCGCAAGCCGTTCCGACGCCGCGAGATCGAGCCGATCCAGGTCCTCGGTCAGGCGCCGCCGCTCCTCGGGGTCCGGGTTCGTGCGCAGGGCGATCGTCCGCGCGCGGACGCGTTCGACGACGTCGAGCAGCTCCGGCCCGTGCTGCTCGACCAGCGCCTGCCCGAGCAGCGCTCCGAGAAGCCGGACCTCGCGCCTGAGGGGATCGGGCGCCCCCGCGCTGCCGATCCCCCTGGGTTCCGCCCGGACCGCCGCATTGCGCTGTGTCATCGCCGGATGATGCCCGAACGCGCCGCCGGGCGTTCGGACGCCGGTTTCGCCGGCTCCGGCGGAGCCGCCAGGTGCCGCCGAGACGGCGCGTGGCACCAGCCGCCGGGTGTCGCCGAGGCAACGGCGCCGCCGACACGCCGCGTGGCACCAGCCGCCGGATGCCACCGGCCTGTATCGCGCGGGCGGCCGCCAATCGCCGGATGGCGATGGTCGCCGGTGCATGCTGGGAGCCGATGCACGCCCGCCGGCCCGTCACCCTGCGCGCCATCCCGTGGCTGTTCGCGGTCGCCGGGCTCGCGGCCCCGCTCGCCGGGGGCCACCTGCCGGCCTGGCTCCTCGCCCCGGCGTGGATCGCCGGCTTGTGCATGGTCGCGACCGGGATCCTGGTCGCTCCGGCACGCGCGCGCAGGCGCCTGCAGCAGATCGTCCTGGGCCTGGTGCTGGTTCCGGGCCTGCTGCTGCTGGGCTCGGCGGGGGGATGGTGGCTGCTCCCGGCGGACGTCGCATGGGTCGTGATCCAGGCCACCGACGACGGGCATCTCCTGCGCGTCGATCGCGAACCCGCCCCATCCGATCCACGCGTGCGACTGCCATCGCAGGCGGGCCTGCGCCGCTGAGCCTGCGCGCCTGGGCCTGCGAGCCCGGGCCTGCGCGCCTGGGCCTGCGAGCCCGGGCCTGCGCGCCGCCGAGTGTGTGCCCCTGGGCCCTGCGCGCCGCCGGGGGTGCGTGCCGCTTCGGGGCGACTACCCCGTCATGAACAGGCGCAGCACGAACAGGCCGATGGCGACGACGCCGGCCAGCCCCAGTGCCGTCCGCCCCCGCGGCGAGAGGCGTGGGCCGAACGACCGCGCGAAGGGCAGCGCGGCGAGGGCCAGGAAGCCGTACAGCAGGTGGATCGAGTCGTGGGGCGAGTGGCCCGTCAGGAGCAGGTACAGGCCCACGGCGGCCGTGATGGCGACCAGGCCGATCACGGCGTTCTGGAACGACTCGAGACGCGGGCCGCCCCCGCGCCCGGTCGCGAGCGCGACCGACGTCCATGCGATGGCGACGAGGACGCCCGCGACGACCGCGTAGGCGAGGGTCTGGTGCAGCTGCTCCACGGGCAGACATCATGCGCCGACCCGCGGGCGCGCGCGTCCCGGACGCGGTTCCGCCCGTGTACCCTCCGCGCGATGCCCGCCCGCGCGACGTCCTCCGCCCAGCGCCCCACCCCCCATCACGCCGCATCGCACACCCCGGCGTCCGTGCCGGATCCGCGGCACGTGCGGCGCGCGCTGCTCGCCTGGTTCCCGTCGCATCGGCGCGATCTCCCCGGCCGCGAGATCCGCGAGCCGTGGCGGGTCCTCGTGCTCGAGGTCATGTCGCAGCAGACGCAGATCGAGCGGTGCCTCGCGGCGAGGGACTTGTTCTGCACCCGGTTCCCTTCCCCCGCGTCGCTCGCCGCCGCCTCCCCGGCCGATGCCGTCCGCGCGTGGGCCGGTCTCGGCTACAACCGCCGCGCGCTTGCCCTGCGCGCCGCCGCGCAGCGCATCGTGGATTGCCACGGCGACCGCGTGCCGGCCGACGTCGCCGCGCTCGACGAGCTGCCGGGAATCGGCCCGTACACGGCGCGTGCCGTGGCCGCCCGCGCGTTCGGGATCGCCGCCATTCCGGTCGACGTCAACGTGCGCCGCGTGTTCGGCCGGCTGCTCGGCGCGACGGACCCGCGCATGATCGAGTCGTTCGGCGACGCCGTGGCCGAGGACGATGGAGCGGCTCCGTGGCCGGGAGACCTCGCCGACGCGCTGATGGACCTCGCCGCCGGCGTGTGCCGTGCGAAGGATCCCGGTTGCCCGGACTGCCCGCTCGCTGACTCGTGCGCCTTCCTGGCGTCGGGCCTCCCGGAGGGGCCGCGGCCCGGCCCGGCCCGGACCGCGGCACAACCCTTCCGGGTCACCCGGCGCTGGCTCCGCGGACAGCTGCTGCGCGAGCTGCGGCTGGCGCCGGCCGGGACCTGGACCACGGTCGAGGGCGGTCGCGGCGCGCACGGACACGCGGCCGTCCGCGAGGCGCTCGATACGCTCGCCTCCGAGGGCTTCGTCGAGATCGACGGGAAGGGGCGCGCCAGGCTCGCCGAGACGTGATCGGTGTCCCGGCGGCCCTCGGGGTCCAGGGCGGCCCGGTGCCTGCTCCGCCGGCGCCGTGCCCGCGACGGCGTACGCTGCCGGCATGGACGAGCACGAGCACCGCGCCTCACCGCCGGTCGACGCGGCGGCCGCGGTTCACCCTCACGAGCACGAGCACCATGCCGGACA
>JAJYGK010000146.1:0-4249 GCA_021790715.1 Chloroflexota bacterium | reverse complement strand
GGAAGCCATGGTGGAGTTCCGGCGCCGGCGGGACGAGGCGTTCGCCGAGGGCGACGGAAGCCCGCTGCTGCCGCAGGACCGGCCCGGGTTCCGGGGGCTGCGCTACTTCGCTCCGGACCTGCACTATCGGATCGAGGGGGTGGAACCGGAGCCGTACTCGGGGTCCGAGGCGCCGTCGTTCGCCATGCAGACATCCGACGGCCAGGTGCGCCGGGCACGTCGGATCGCCACGCTCAGGTTCGAGCTGCAGGGCCGGGTGCTCGCGCTGCACGCGTACGGGTTCGACGATTCCGGTGAGGGCGAGTACTTCGTGCCGTTTCTCGACGGCACGAGCGGGGGCGACACCTACGGCGCCGGTCGCTACCTCGACCTCGAGGCGGAGGACGGCGGAAGCATCGTCCTCGATTTCAACCTCGCCTACCACCCGCTGTGCGTCTACTCGCCGTTCTACTCGTGCCCGCTGCCGCCGGCCGAGAACCGGCTGCCGATCCGGATCGAAGCGGGCGAGATGATGCCCGAGGGGATCGGCGTGCACTGACGGGCCCGCTGGCGAGCCACCTCCGGCACGTGGGCGCGCCGGGCACCTGGACGGGCCGATCGCTGCCGGGGGAGGCCCGACGCCTACCGGATGAAGAAGATGCTGCCGAGCAGGATCGCCAGCACCGCAAGCGTGATGACGACGTAGAGGCGGTCTTCCTCGAGGGCGAAGCCCACCACGGAGGTGGCCACGCGCATCACGGGAGTGGCCAGCAACAGTCCGAGGCCCAGCTGCGTGATCGCCGCCGGTCGGAGCGCCAGCAGGCCCGCCGGCATCGCCCCGAAGTCGGCGAGGTTCGACGGCCCGGGCGGGCCTCCCGCGAGCGACGTTCGCCACCCGAACAGGATCGCGAGCAGGAAACCCAGCGCGATCACGGCGGCACTGACCGTGATGCCGATGGTGAGCACGTAGCTGACGATCAGCCGGAAGAGATTGGGCGACAGGCGGTCGCGCCGCGCGCCGGTGTCGGCAGCCGACTGCTCTCTCACCTCAGACCCCCACCCCGAAGCCCCGCAGGACCATCTCGAGCGCGATCACGAGCAGCACCGGGATGAACACGCGCCGGACCCCGGAGTTCGACATGCGGACGAGCAGCCTGGCGCCGGACAGGGCGCCGATCAGGACGCCCAGGGCCACGGGCGCGGCGATGCTGGCGTTGACGAGGCCGCGCCCGATGTAGATGCCGGCGGACGCCGCCGCCGTGACGCCGATCATGAAGTTGCTCGTGGTGGACGACACCTTCATCGGCAGCCGCATGGCCCCGTCCATGGCCAGCACCTTCAGCGGGCCGGCGCCCGTCCCCAGCAGTCCCGACACGAGGCCGGCGCCGCCCATCATCACGAACCCGAGCGGGACCCGGCGAGCCTGGTATTCGACCTCCCGCCCGAGCCTCGCGTCCGGGTAGCTGGAGGCGAGCCCCATGCGGGCCGCGAGGCCACCCGGCTCCCCCTCTGGCGGCAGTTCCTCGTGCAGGCGCCGGAGCTGCTGACCGCCCGAGAGGAAGAGCACCGCGCCCAGCAGGAAGAAGAGGAACTGCGTGGGGACGACCGCCGAGAGCAGGGCGCCAATGACCGCGCCGGACGTCGTGGCGAGCTCGAGGAACATGCCGATCCGCATGTTCGTGAGCCGGTCCCGGACGTAGGCTGCGGCGGCCCCCGAACTGGTGGCGATGACCGCGACCACGGCAGCGCCGGAGGCGTGGTGGATGTCCACGCCGAAGATGACGGTCAGCGCAGGGATGATCAGGATCCCGCCGCCGACTCCACCCAGGGCACCGATCACGCCGGCGGCGATGCTCACCACGAAGATGCCGACATCGGCGGAGATGCTCACGGGGTCAAGAGTCTATGCCAGAGGGCCCGGCAGCGCGCTTCCTGCCCATGTTGGCCTTCCACTCCCAACGGTGGTAGGCAGGATGCCCGGGCCTGACCGCCACGAAGGTCCCGCGGAAAGTGGCACAGATCGATCCGCCCGCCTCGATCCTCGATTCCACCGTGGCGCGGTCCTCGCGCAGGTCGACGACGCGGGCGAACAGCGAGATGGGCCCGCGCGTCGGCGTCGGGCGCAGCAGCCGCACCTCGTACGACGCGGTCACCGTGGCGGGAACGGCGTCGGCGCCCGCCGCCCGCATGAGCGCCGTGGCGGCGGCCCAGTTGCTGTGGCAGTCGAGCAGCGTGCCGATGATGCCGCCGTTCAGCGCACCCGGAAAGGCCTCGTGCTCGGGCGCAGCGCGCCACTCGGCGATCACCTCGCCGTCGCCCTCGAAGCTGCGCAGGTGGAGCCCGCGGGAATTCGCCGGCCCGCACCCGAAGCAGACGCTCCGGGGAGCCAGCCGCTCCTGCAGGCTGGGGCCGCGAGACCAGGGCGGGGACCCGGCGTCGTGCGGCGGTCGGTCTGGGTCGGTCACGCGCCGAGTGTAGCCGCTGCCCCGACCGGGCCGGCCCGGGGTGCGTCCTGGCCGCCGGACGGCGGCCCGTCCGGCGACCCCGGTGCCGCACTTGCGATACCGTGCCGACATGCAGCGTCCCCTCCCCGATCTCGGGCCCCGCGGCGAGGGCTATGTCGCCATCCAGTTCGTGCTGTTCGCGGTCATCGCCCTGGCCGGCCTGCTCGGGCCCGCGTGGGGCGGAGCCCTGCGGCCGGTCACGGACGTCGCCGGAGCGGCCCTCATCGCGGCCGGGGGCCTGCTCGCCCTGCGCGGCGTCCTCGACCTCGGCGACAGCCTGACGGTCGTGCCCCGCCCGCGGGACCGTGCCAGGCTCGTCGAGCGCGGCTCGTACGCTCTCGTCCGCCACCCGATCTACGGGGGCCTCGTGGTCGCCGCGGTGGGCTGGGGCCTCGCGACCGCCTCGCCGGTCGCGGTGCTCGCAGGCGTCGTGCTCGGCGCCTTCTTCGACCTCAAGTCGCGGCGCGAGGAAGGCTGGCTGGAGGAGCGCTACGCCGGCTACGCCACGTACCGCGCCCGGACGCGCCGCCTCATCCCCTGGCTGTACTGACCGGGGCCGACCGGGCCCCGCCGGATGCTCACGGCGCGCGGTAGCTGCCGACGGCCTCCACCATCCGGTCCCAGAAGCGTTCGACCTCGAGCCTGATCCCGACCAGGGCGTTCTTCGGCAGGTGCAGCACGTCGAGCAGGTCGACGACCGTGCGGCCGTACGAGAACTCGGCGTGCGTCTCGATGTCGACGTGGGCGAGCCGCGTCTCGACGAGCGTGGGGTCCATCACCCAGGCGACCGCGGTGGGATCGTGCACCGGGGCGCCGCCCTCGCCGTGCAGCCGCCGGTACGCCTCGCCGTAGAAGCGGAGCATCTCGACGACGACGTCACCGACCGGCGTGCGGAGGTCCGCGAACCGCCCGACGACCTCCGGCGTCGCCCTCGCCTGGTGCGTCAGCTCGAGCGGGCACATCGTGATCGGGACGCCGCTCTCGAAGACGATCCGCGCGGCCTCCGGGTCGACGAGGATGTTGAACTCCGCCGACGGCGTGCGGTTGCCGAGCCCCCAGGCGCCGCCCATCAGCGAGATGTGGCGGATCTTCGAGACGATGCGCGGCTCCCGGCGCATCGCCACGGCGACGTTGGTGAGGGGGCCGGTCGCCACCAGCACGATATCGCCGTCGGACGCCAGCAGCAGCTCGATGATGAGATCGACCGCGTGGCGCGGGTCGAGCGGGACGTCCGGCTCGCCGGTGAAGGTCGGGCCCTCGAGGCCGGATTCGCCGTGGATGTTCGCCGCCACGCGCAGCTCGCGGACGAGGGGATGCTCGCAACCGGCCGCCACCGGGACGCGGATCCCCGCCAGGCCGCACACCCGGCGCGCGTTCAACGTGGTCTTCGGCAACGTCTGGTTGCCCGCCACGGTCGTGATCGCGAGCAGGTCGAGCTCGGGCGCCGCGGCGGCCAGCAGGATCGCCATCGCGTCGTCGTGGCCCGGATCGCAGTCGAGGATGATCTGCTGCGGCACGGCGTCCTCCTCCGGTCGCCCGGTCCGCGCCGTCCGGCGGACCGGCGCGCCGTCTCCGGGCGCGGTATAAGGTCACGGTCGGGGCGATGTCAACGGGCAGGGGACGGTTCCGGGGCGGATCTGGGAGGCGCGGACGGGAGGCGCGGGATGGCGGCGACGGACGGGACGAGAAGAGCCGGACACAGGGCGGCCGCGGACGCGGCACAGACGGGCGCGGCCGTGGACGGCCCGGACGCACCCGACCCGGAC
>JAJYGK010000040.1 GCA_021790715.1 Chloroflexota bacterium | reverse complement strand
GACGAGCTCTCGGATCCCCCCGTCGTGCCGGCCGAGGTGATCGCGCCCGACGGCGAGCCGGCGGCCGGCGAACCGCGCTACGGGGTGTTCCTGCGCGGGACGCTGCCCGAGTGGGCGCTCGTGCGCCAGCGCCTCGACGCCGACGAGATCGCGGACGTGCGGACGGCCGTGCGCGCGGCGCTCGAGCCCGTCGTCGGGACCGTTCGCCCCGGGGAGCGCGTCTGCCTCGCCGTCGGCAGCCGGGGGATCGACCGCATCGCCCAGGTCGTGGCGGCCGCGGTCGAGCGCCTGCGCGAGGCCGGCGCGGACGTCTTCCTCGTGCCGGCCATGGGCAGCCACGGCGGGGCGACGCCGGAGGGCCAGCGCGAGGTGCTCGCCTCCTACGGCATCACCGAGGCGACGATGGGCTGCGAGATCCGCTCCTCGATGGAGACGGTCGAGCTCGGTGAGGTGCGTCCGGGCGTGCCGGTCTTCCTCGACCGCCACGCCGCCGGCGAGGCCGACCTCATCGTGCCCGTCAACCGGGTCAAGCCCCACACCGACTTCAGCGGCGAGATCGAGTCGGGCCTCGCCAAGATGATCGCGATCGGCCTCGGCAAGCAGCGCGGCGCCGACACGTTCCACCGCCAGGGCTTCGCGGTCTTCCACGAGCTCATCCCCACGGTGGCGGCGTTCACCCTGGCCCACGCCCCCATCCCCTTCGGGCTCGCCCTCGTCGAGAACGGGCAGGCCCGCCTCGCGCACGTGGAGGCGGTGCCGGCCGAGCGGATCCTCGCGCGCGAGCCCGAGCTCCTGCGCGGGGCCCGGGCGCGCATGGCACGCCTGCCCCTGGCCGCGATCGACGTCCTCGTCCTCGACCGCATCGGCAAGGACATCAGCGGCCTCGGCATGGATTCCAACGTGGTCGGCCGCTACTACACCGGACCCACCGGAGAGGCGCCCCTCGTGCAGCGCATCGTCGTGCGCGGCCTCACGGCGGAGACCGAGGGCAACGCGGTCGGCATCGGCATGGCCGACGTCGCGCTGCGGGCGGCCGTGGACGCCATCGATCGCCACAAGACGTACATGAACTGCATCACGGCCAAGACCCCCGAGGGTGCCCGCATCCCGATCACGGTCGCGTCGGACCGTGACGCTCTGGCGGTCGCGCTCGCCGCCTGCCTGCGCGTGACGCCCGAGACCGCGCGGATCGTGCGGGTCCGCGACACGAAGCACCTCGAGCGCTTCTACGCCAGCGCGCCGCTCGTGGCGGAGCTCCTCGCCGGCGGCCGCTGCGAGCTCCTGGAGCCGCTCCACCCGGTGCGCTTCGACGAATCGGGCATGCTGGTCGACCCGCTGGACTGAACGACCGCCTACACCGACTTCCGCCGGTGCCTCGCGTGACGGAGGAGCTCGGCCGCCGGGGGGTGGAACCAGTGGCCGCACGTCGGGCACCGGTCCGTCGGGGCGACCCTCGATCCGCAGCGCGGACAGACGATCTCGCGGCCGGTCCCGTGATATCCGACCAGGGCGAGGCGCCCGGCCTCCCACGCCACCACGGCACCGATCGCCCCCAGGATCACGACGTCGACGTAGCCGAGCGCGTTCCACGCCACGAAGATCAGCGCGAGCGCGACCACGATTCCGATCGCCTGCACCGCGTACCAGCGCATCGGACTCACCCCCCCGGTCCATGCTCTCCGCAGAGCTGGACACGTGTCGAGAGCCGATCGGCTCGACGGCCTCGCGCATGACCCGCCGGTCGCGGCCGGCATGCGATGGCCGCCGCGCGGTACCGTCGACGCCATGCACGCGCGGATCGTTCTCGGGCACGGGGCCTCCGGAACCGCCGCCGGCATGCGGCCGTGGGTCGACGGGCTCCGCGACCTCGGCCTCGACGCACGGGCGATCGACCTGCCGCGTGGCCGGGCCGAGCGGGCCGTCCCCGTCTTCCTCGCCGCCATCTCGGGCGATGCGGGCGTGGTGCCCGGCGGGCATTCGTTCGGGGGCCGCGTCGCGAGCCTGGCCGTCGCCCGGGCCTTCGAGCTGGGCGACCGCGGTGCGGCCGGCCTGGTCCTCCTCAGCTATCCGCTGCACCCGCCGGGCCGTCCCGACCGATGGGCGGATCGCACGGCCCACTGGCCCGCGCTGACCCTCCCGGTGCTGCTGCTGTCGGGTGAATCCGATCCGTTCGCACGGCTCCCCCTGCTCCGGGAGGCCGTGGCCCGCCTGCCCGACGCCCGGCTCGTCACGTATCCGCGCGTCGGGCACGGCCTGCTGCCCGTGCTCGCCGACGCGCTGCCCGAGATCGATGCGTTCATCCGCTCCCTCGACGTGCGTCGCTGAGAGCTCCGTCCCGTCGGCACGGACGTCCGGCTCCCTGCGGCACGGACGTCCGGATCGTCACGTCCGCGTACCGGACCGCCCGACCGGCGAGACCGCCGGGTGACAGGCTCGCGGCTACTCTCCCGCGCGATGGCGCTCCACCTGCCGAGCCGCCGAAACACCTCGAGCATCGGACCGGCCGCCCAGTGGCCTCCTGCCCGGCGCGGCGTCCCGAGAAAGGCCCCATGTCAGACGCGTATCACACGGACTACCTGCCCGAGGACCTCGACGCCCACGATGACCCGGACCCCGATCTCGACGACGCGCTGACGGGAGACGAGGCCGCACCGGCCCGCGAGGAGGGCGGCGGGCTCGCCGCCTGACGCGACGACCGCGGCATCGGGTACCGTGCGGGACATGACGACCGATGCCGAGCGCGACCGGCTCGAGGCGGCACTCGCCGATCGCGGCCCCCACGAGCTCTTTCCCTGCGATCCCGCCCTCGCCGACACGGCCGCGTTCTGCGCGGCCTATGGCTTCGCCCCCGAGGACGCGGCGAACACCATCGTCGTGGCCGGCAAGGCGACGCCGCCGCGCTACGCCGCCTGCGTGGTGCTCGCCACGCACCGGCTCGACGTGAACCATGCGATCCGCGACCGGCTCGGCACACGCCGCGCGTCGTTCGCCTCGGCCGACGAGACGCGCGCGCTGACCGGGCAGGAGATCGGCGGCGTCACCGCGTTCGGCCTGCCCGACGGCCTGCCGATCTGGGTGGACGCGGCCGTCATGGCGCGCGAGCGCATCGTGCTCGGCGGGGGCAGCCGGAGCTGGAAGGTCCTCGCCCCGCCCTCGATCCTGCTGGGCCTGCCCGGCGTCGAGGTCGTCGAGGGCCTGGCGCGCCCGGTCGCGCCCGCGCCGGAGGGGCAGCCCGGGCGGGGTGGGGAGCTCCCGGCAGGCTGACCGTCCGCCTGCCGCCGGGCCGTCCGTCCGAGGGTTGCCCGTCCGAGGACTGCCCGCCCGGGGGCTGCCTGCCGGGTTTCGTCAGGCGCCGGACTCGTCGACCTCGGGGAGCGGCCGGATCGCCCGCCGCGGCGCACCGTCGGGGGCTGCCGGCGGGGGCATCCGCGTCGCGAGCACCGAACCGAGGATCACGAGCACGAACCCGATCGCCATCGGGATCGTGAACGCCTCGCGCAGCACCGCCACCCCGAGGAGCGCGGCGACCGCAGGGTTGATGTACGTGATGACCGTCGCCCGCACGGCGCCGATCTCC
This sequence comes from Chloroflexota bacterium, assembly GCA_021790715.1. Lineage (GTDB taxonomy): Bacteria > Chloroflexota > Limnocylindria > Limnocylindrales > CSP1-4 > JAJYNJ01. Next base: position 741 of record JAJYGK010000040.1, on the reverse strand, counting down.
CCGACGAGCGCACCGAACAACACGAACGCGAACGTCGTGCACACGACGCCGAGGATGGCCACCGCGGCGAACACATCGGTGCCGGGAAGGGCCGCCGGACGCTGCAGGAAGGCGATCGGCGCGTAGACGGCGGCGCACGCCGCCAGTGAGACGGCCATCACGCCAAGCGACGGCACTCCGCCGAGGCGGCGGGCGAGGATCGCCGGACCGGTGGCGTAGCCCACGACGACCAACCCGATCTCCAGCAGCGCCGTCCCGTTCGCGGCGTCGGCCGTCACGCCCACGATGCCGGCGACTCCGACCAGCCCGACGAGGAGCCCGGCCACTCCGACCCGGCCCACGCGATCCCGGCTCCCGGTCGCGATCCCGATGACGGTCCCGACCAGCGGCACCCCGGCGACGAGCAGGGCGGCGAGCGCGCTCGTGACGCGCTCCTCGGCGGAACCGAGCAGCACCCACGGGATGCCGACCTCGGCAGCCGCGAACGCGAGCACCCAGCGCCAGCGCGCCAGCGCCGGTCCCACCTCGCCCCTGGCGATCGCCACGGGGAGCAGGAGCACGGCGGCGATCCCGGTACGTGCGAAGACGAGCACGGCCGGCGAGATCTCTGCCACGGCGATGCGGATGAACAGGTAGGGGATGCCCCAGATCAGGGACATCAGCAGGAAGAGCAGCAGCGCGCGACGGCTCATGCGACGGCCGCTCCGGCGCGAACGGATCGGGGCGCGCGGGAAGATCGGA
>JAJYGK010000047.1 GCA_021790715.1 Chloroflexota bacterium | reverse complement strand
GGCCACCATGCCCTGCAGGTCGGCGACGTTGTTCGCGAGGCCGGCCGTGCCGGTCTCCCAGCTGTTGCCGGTCTCGACGTCGAGCCACCAGGTGTAGGTCGAGGGCTGCGCGCCGTTCGCCGGGAGCCCGGTCGGCGAGATCTGCGTGAGCCACAGCATGTCCTGGATCGCGCGATCCCAGCCGTACTGCCAGGCGCAGGCCGGGCTGTCCGCAGGCCCGGAGGAGGAGACGCCGCACGTGCCGTAGGGATCCGCGTTCGCGGAGCCCGGGGCCTCGCTGACGCCGTTCGGGTCGACGTTGTCCGTCGGCCAGTCCGCCACGGTCGGACCCGGGTTTGCGGTGTTCACGTACAGCGACGCGGGCGGCTGGCGACCGGGCGACGAGTTGCCCGTCGAGCCCCACGCCCAGACGAGCTCGCCGGCGAAGCACGGGTTCTCCGTGTTCGCCAGGCCGCCGTTGACGTCGACGATGCCGAACGCCTGCCCGCTCGGGTACGCGCCGCCGCACTGGGGCCAGGAGATGTCGTTGCCGGTCGTGACCGCCTGGGGCTTCGTCGGCGGTCCTCCCTTCGCGAGGGCCGGCATCGCTCCGATGGTGAGCGCGACGAGGGCGACGATGAGGGATACCGCCAGGGGCCTCGATGTGTTCACTGCAACTCCTGGTGCGCGCGACCTGACAGTGGGGGCTGTCGGCATGTCAGTCGCGTAACGCGGGTTGTATCACAGGGCGCCCGCCGAGGGGAATGCCGGTGCCGGCGCGCACCCTGTGGCGCCTCCGGCGCGCGTACCGTTGGCCGCGGCACCCCGCCCGGAGGCAGGAGCACCGGGGAGCTCGCACAGGAACGCGCACACCGATCGGAGGCGGAGCCATGCGACCGTTCCGTTTCAGCGCCGACGTCTCGGACATCGTCGACGGGCCGACGCTCGCCGCGAAGGCGCGCCGCGCGGAGACGATCGGCTACGACAGCCTGGTCCTCGGCGACCACCTGCTCGAGCAGCTCGCGCCCATCCCGGCCCTGGCGGTCATCGCCGCGGCCACCGAGCGGCTCCGGATCGGCATGTTCGTGCTGAACAACGATCTCCGCCACCCGGCGGTGCTGGCGCAGGACCTCGCGACCCTCGACGTGCTGAGCGGCGGCCGCCTGGAGATCGGGATCGGGGGCGGCTGGAACGAGCCGGAGTACCGCGCGATCGGCATCCCGTTCGAGGAACCGGCGGTCCGCATCGCGCGGCTGGCCGAGGCGGTCGCCGTCCTGAAGGGCCTGTTCGGCGAGGGTGCCTTCTCGTTCCGGGGCACGTACTACGCGATCGCGGACCTGGACGGCCGGCCGAAGCCCGTCCAGCGGCCGCATCCGCCGTTCCTGATCGCCGGCGGTGGGCGCCGCGTGCTCGGCATCGCGGCCCGCGAGGCCGAGACGGTCGGGCTGGCGCCGCGCGCGCTCGCCGATCCGGGGCGCTCGTTCGCCGAGACGCTCGCGCCGGCGACCGCCGAGAAGATCGGGTGGATCCGCGAGGCGGCCGGGGATCGGTTCGACGGGCTCGACCTCAACGTGTACCCGGCGGTCGCCAGGATGTCGATCACCGCTCACGCCCGGCAGGAGGCAGCGGAGGTGTCGGCGCGGATCTCCAGCCGCCACGGGCAGGAGGTCTCGGTCGACGATCTGCTCGAGTCGCCGTTCACGCTGATCGGCTCGGTGGAGGAGCTCGTCGCGAAGCTGCGCAGCCTGCGCGAGCGACTCGGGATCAACTCGTTCACGGTGTTCGACATGGACGCCTTTGCCCCGGTGGTCGAGCGCCTCGCCGGGACGTAGGGTTCGTCGCCGGGGCCCCGGGGCCTGCCTTCGGGCTCAGTTGCGGCGCAGATCCGCCACGTTGATGACGGCGGTCGCGTCCGACCACGCCTCCGGGACCGGAAGGCGCGAGGCCGCGACGAAGCGGGCGCCGCCCGACACGACGAAGAGCGCGGCGAAGACCGGGTAGCCGACCGGCGCCACGGCCAGCGCGAGCGCGCTCGCGAGCTGCCCCGCCGCCGTGGCAGCCGAGGTGATTCCGACGAACCGCCCCTGCTGCGCCATGACCGTCGGCCCGGCCACGAGCCGGAAGAGCCGCTCGTTGGTCGCGATCTGGACGATCGCGCCGCCGGCGCTGACGAACAGCGCGACCGCCACGAACCAGGGAAGGGCGAGCGGGTTGATCGGGGCGGTGGCCAGCGCGGCGACCCATCCAGTGCCCAGGCTGAGGTAGCCGAGGCGCAGCAGCCGGGACGACGAGTTGTGGGCGAGCATGGCCGCGCCGAACGTCGAGGCCACGACGGCCGCGGCGGAGGTCAGCGCGTTGAGCGCCACCGCGAACGCCGCCGATGCCCGCAGCACGCTGATCACGTACACGGAGTAGTAGGGCGCCAGGCCGGATCCGAGGCTCGCGAGGGTCGCGATCGAGACGAACCGACGCCAGCCGGGAGGAGGCGGCATCTCCGGGGCCAGCCTCGGGACGCGGACACGGCCGGGCCGCGGCAGCCGGGCCAGCGCCACGACCTCGACGATCCCGGCGGCCCCTCCGATCACGAAGCACGCGGCGTACGCGCCGAGCCCGAACGCCCGAACGGCGGCGTCGAGCAGCACCGCGACCACCACGAGCAGCACGGCGCTCACGGCGAGGCCGAGCCCGACGATTCGCGGGGCGACGAAGCGGCGCTCCTGCTCCGGGAGGATCACGGCCAGCCAGGCCTGCAGGTTCGCGGCCGCAACGCCGGAGAAGACGCCCATGGCGGCCGTCCCGACCACGAGCCCGGCGATCAGCACGCCCTGGCCTGCCCCGAGCGCCGCGAGCGCGGCGAGGAGGCCGATCCATATCCCGCGGGTCTCGCCGAGGGCTGTCGACACGACGCTGACGAGCCGCAGGTTGCCGTCGGTTGCCCGGAGGACGCCGGGGACGGCGAGCTGGGCCGCCGGGCCGATGAGCGCAAGCGACGCGACCAGCGTCGTCGGGCCGGGGCCCAGGCCGAGTACGAGCAGCAGCGGGATGATCAGCGACGTGCCGGAGAGCGCGAGCACGACGCCCTGGCTGAGCGCGAGGACGAGGTAGCGGCGATAGGCCGGACCGCCGAACGTCCGCCATTCCGACGCCATGAGGCCCAGCCCGGATCGCAGCTGCTGCGCTCCGGTTGGCCGGTTCTCGGTGGACTGGGGCAGAGACGGCATCGTCGGCCGAGCATACCGCCCGGGCCGCGTCAGGGAAGGAGCGCTGCCACGTCGATGACGCCCCCGACGACGACCCCGCCAGACCCCACGCTGACCGTCCGCAGCTCGAGCGGCAGGTCGGGTCCGGGGCTCGCCAGCCTGAGCACGAGGTCGCCCACGCGCATGACGAGCGAGCCGCCGTCGATCGCGAGCCGCCCGACCTCGCGCTTCCCGGCGACCGTCACGGCCAGCTCCGATGGCGGCACGGGCTCCACCGCCGTGGGCGCGGTCCGTCCCGCGTCGCCGTAGGCGGACTGCAGCATCGCGCGGAGGTCGGCGGCGTCGAGCTGCAGCGTCGCGAGCGCCGCGTCGGTCGGTCCGGCGACGTCCACCTTGCCGGCGGAGAACGTGGTTCCGGCAGGCTGCGCGATGCGCGCGCCTACCAGCGTGCCGTCGACCGACCCGAACGTGCGTGAGGCGAGGTCGACGTCCGACAGCGTGAAGTCGAGCGAGTCGGCCTGGAGACCGCGCACGGCAGCCCCGCCCGCGACGATGTGCACCCGGTCCGCGTGCCCGAGGAGCAGCAGCGGGGGCGGGTTCGCGCTCACCCGGATCGAGAGGCTCTTCGCCGTGAAACCCGACGTGCGCAGCGCAACCGCCACGGCGTCCCGTGCGACGATCGGCGCCCCGACCCACGCGCCCAGAAGGGCGGCGAGCAGCGCCAGCACGAGGACCGTGAGACAGCCGCGCATCCCTCACAGGGTGCCACAGCGGCAACGGCGCGCGGCACCACGTGCCCGGCACCTGCCGCCCGCGACCGTCCCGTGGGTCAGCCGACGATGATCGTCAGGTCGAACGCGATCCGGAACAGCGGGCAGGCGCCCGAAGGGCACACCGGGCTGCCGACGGCGCTCAGGGTCGTGGTGCCGGCGGCCAGCGCCTCGTACACGCCCTGCGCGCCGGCCGGTGCCGTGACGCCCGGAGCGGGCCCCACGACCCGCGGATCGGCGACCGTCACCGACCAGGTCGTGCTCGAGCCCAGTTCCAGCACGAACCGCTCCCCGACCGCGAGGTGGAGCGTCGACACGTTGTCCGCCGCGGTGACCACGAGCGTGCCCGGGGACGCCGCGAGGCGCGTCGGGACCGGTGTCGCGGGCGTCGCGGGAG
>JAJYGK010000072.1 GCA_021790715.1 Chloroflexota bacterium | reverse complement strand
CGCCTGCAGCCGGACCCGGAGGGTGGCGGGCGTGTCGTGCAGGCCGCGCTGGAGCAGCTCGATGTCGACCACGTGGGGCGAGCGGGCGGCGGACAGGTACAGCGGCCTGGCGAGCACCTCGCAGGCGATGGCGCGCAGGCGCATCGGCCGCCCTGCCGGCCCGGGCGCATCGGCTGCCGCGGGCCCGGAACGCGGCACGCTGCGGCGACCGGCGCCGGCCGGAGGCGTGGCGGTGGATCGGGGCATGGAGGAATCGCTCATGCGGGGGTGACGGTACCGCGTCGGGCCGCCGTGCCGCAGGGTCGGGACGCCTCGCCGGCCCGCTACGCCTCGCCGGCCAGCTCGCCCGCCCGGAAGGCGGCCAGGTACTCCATGCCGTAGGGGTCGGCGCCGGTCAGGAGGTCGGCCGCCAGGCGGTAGGGGCGCGCGGTCCGGTCGCGGGCCGCGATGCGGGCCAGGTCGTTCCCCACCGGGTCGATGATGCCGGCGTCCGCGCCCGCCTCCGCGGCGAGATCGACGAAGACGTCGTTGAGGAGCCGCCGACCGGGCAGCCCGAACGACACGTTGGAGAGTCCGCCGGTGAGGTGCACGTCGGGGCCCAGGCGCTCGCGCAGCCGGCGGACCGCCCCGAGGAAGTGCGTCCCGGCTTCCGGGTTCACCGCCACGGGGATCACCAGCGGGTCCACGTGCAGCGATGCATCGGCGAGGCCGCGCGCCTTCGCCTGCGCCACGATCCGCTCGGCGTTGGCCACCCGCTCGTCCGCGTCGGCGGGCAGGCCGGTCTCGCCCGCGGCGCCGACGACCACCGCGCATCCGGCCGCCGCGGCGAGGTCCAGCACGTCGAGCCGCTCGAGCGAGGCCGAGTTGAGCAGGAGCCGCGCGGGGTGGGCGCTGGCCTCGAGGCCGGCCCGGATCACGGTCGCATCGGACGAATCGAGCGACGGCGGCACGGCCCCCAGGTCCTCGACGATGCGGACCGCGAGGCGCATCGCCTCCGCCCGCGCCACCACGTCGTGGGCGATCTCGTCCACGTTGAGGTCGAGCCAGTCGGCTCCGGCGGCCACCTGTCGGCGCGCGAGCGCCTCGATGTAGCCCCGCGCGTCGGCGGCATCGGGGTCTCGACCGGCGAGGAGGGCGACGAGTGCCGCCCGGACGTGCTTCACTCGGCCGGCGGCGAAGTCCTGCCCCGCCCGCACCTCGTCGGGGACGGCCAGGAAGCGCTCCGCCCCGCCGGCGTCCTCGAACCGGATGGCCGGCCGGCCGTCGGGCATCTCGGTGACGTGGCGCCCGGAGCGCTGCAGCGTCCGCGTGGCGTGGATGTTCTCGCCCACGATGGTGAAGGGATTCCCCGCCCGCGTCGGGCGCATGCCGCTACTCCTTCCCCTCGCGGGCCGCGAAGTGGTCGCGCCCCAGGAACGTGTTGGCCCAGGCGCTCGTGCGGCGCAGGGCGTTGTCGGCGACGACCGGCGGTCGGTCGAGCATGTGCTCCTCCTCCCCCCAGGCCTTCAGGCGCTCGTAGGCGCGCACCCAGATGCACTCGCGGTCCAGCGTCTCACAGATGCCGTCGTGCGATCCGCCGCACGGGCCGTTGCGCTGGTTCTTGGCGCATTGCGATTCGGGGCAGAGGTAGGCGACGTCGGGGAGGGAGCAGTCGCCGCAGTCGCGGCAATCGTAGAGGGGAAGCTTCGCGAGCTGCTCGAGCGCGTGCAGGGGGCGATCGAGCGGGGACCCGTCGATCCGCCGGTAGACGGCGGTCCCGGCACGGAAGCCGGCGACCCCCGGCCTGAACACGTACCGGTGGGCGAGGCGGGCGAGGCGGTAGTCGGGCGCGGCACGGAGGCGGGCACGCCGGCGGGCGCGCGGCGAGCGGGAGCGCAGCCAGGCGCGGCTGACCCGGTCGTCCGCGAGGCCCGTCGCGCGATCCTCCTCGAAGAACCGGAAGGCGCCGGGGGGCGCGAAGCGGATCTCCCGGGCGAACGCGCGCCAGTCGTCCGGGCCGAACGAGTCGGCCGTGCGCAGGATCCGGTCGACCTCGGCGGCGTTCCGGTGACCGGAGAGGTAGACGCCGGCGTATCCGAGGCCCCGCGCGATCGCCACCTGCTTCGCCGCGAACTCGAGGAAGAACGCGCGGCCCTTGTCCGGCGAGGCGGCCTCGCGCTGCACGATCGCCGCCAGCTCGTCGGTGACGACGCAGCCGGGGATGCGGCCCTCGTGGAACAGCCGGCCGACCGTCCCGGAGAGGACGTACACGTTGGCGATGACCGGGACGGTGAGCCCCGCGCGGCGCATCCAGCGCAGCAGCTCGTCGCCCCCGCGCGCGTCGTAGCCGACCTGCTCGATGACGAAGCGGGCGCCGGTGCGCACCTTGAGCGCCAGCTTCAGGTACTGCGGCACGAGCTCGGCCTCGCGGCACTTGTGGGGGTTGACCACGGCCCCGAGGAAGAGCGTGCCATCGGGCGCGTGTGCGCCCGCGTCTGCGCCCGCGCCTGCGCCCGCGCCCGCGTCTGCGCCCGCCTGCCCGGCCAGCTCGCGGTTCAGCCCCTCGTACATCGCGAGCAGTCCCACCGAATCCACGTCGAAGACGGGTCGCGACAGCCCCGCGTAGCCCTCCACCGGGTAGTCGCCCGAGAGCGCGAGGACGTTGCGCACCCCGAGCGACGCGAGCTCGAGCCCGAGCGAGAGGAGCGCGTTGCGGCTGCGATCCCGGCAGGCCACGTGCACGATCACGTCGCGCCCCCGGTCGAGGAACCGCGGCGCGAGCGCCTGGGGGCTCAGCGCCGGATGCCCGCCGGCGTTGTCGGTGATGCTGACCGCGGCGATGCGCAGATCGGCCGCCAGCTCCAGCGCGGTGTCGAGCGCGCGGCGGCCGGCCGCCAGATCGACCGTGCCGCGCCAGGGCACGAGCTCGGCGATCGCGACGAACGGGTCCGGCGCCGCGAGCCGCCCGACGAGGGTGGACGCGCCCGGGGGCGCCTCGCCGGCCGCGTCGGTCCCGGCGCCCATCGGCTCAGAAGAGCCCGACGACCCGGCCGTCGGCGTCGAGGTCGATGCGCTCGCCGGCGGGATGCGAGGGGAGCCCGGGCATCGTGCGCATGTCGCCGGCGACCGGCGTGACGAACCCGGCACCGGCGCGCAGCTGGACGTCGCGGATCGGCAGCCCGAAGTGGCGTGGCCGGCCCTTGAGCGCCCCGTCGTGCGAGAGCGAGTACTGCGTCTTGGCGATGCAGACCGGCAGCGCGCCCAGGCCGAGGTCCTCCGCGGTCGCGATCGCCCGCGCGGCGGCGGGTCCGATCTCGACCCGGTCGGCGCCGTAGATGCCGATCGCGATCGCCTCGATCTTCTCGGCGAGCGGCAGGTCGTCCGGGTACGTGAAGCGGAAGTCGGGCGCGCCCTCGCCGGCGGCCGTCCAGACCGCGGCGGCGAGCGCCTCGGCCCCGCGGCCGCCCTCGGCGTGCAGCGTCGTCGGCACGGCGTCGCAGGCGCCGGCCGCGACGGCCTCCGCCCGCACGACGTCGAGCTCCGCCTGCGTGTCGGTGGGGAAGCGGTTGACGGCGACGACGACGGGGATCCCGAACGAGCGCACGATGCCGATGTGCGCGGCGAGGTTCGCGCAGCCGGCGCGCACCGCGTCGGGGTTCTCCGCCAGCAACGCCGGGTCGAGCGGCTTGCCGGCCACGATGCGGCCCACGCCCCCGTGCATCTTCAACGCGCGGATGGTGGCCACGATGACCGCCGCGTCGGGGCGGAGGCCGGACGCCCGGCACTTGATGTTGACGAACTTCTCGGCCCCCATGTCGGAGCCGAAGCCGGCCTCCGTCACCGCGATGTCGCAGGTGGCGAGCGCCGCGCGGTCGGCCAGGATCGAGCTGTTGCCGTGCGCGATGTTGGCGAACGGCCCGGTGTGGACGAAGGCCGGCCCGCCCTCGAGCGTCTGGAGCAGGTTCGGCATGAGCGCGTCGCGCAGCAGGACGGCCATCGCGCCGGCCACGTGCAGGTCCTCGGCCGTCACGGGACGCCCGTCGTGCGTGAGGGCGAGGATCACGCGCCCGAGCCGCGCCCGCAGGTCGGGCAGGTCGCGCGCCAGGGCCAGGATCGCCATGATCTCCGACGCCACCGTGATCTGCCACTCGCTCTCGCGGGGCACGCCGTCCGCCGGTCCGCCGAGGCCGATCACGGCGTGACGCAGGGCCCGATCGCTGATGTCGACGACGTGCGGCCAGAGGACGCGGCGCGGATCGATCCCGAGCGCGTTGCCCTGGTGCAGGTGGTTGTCGACGAACGCCGCGGCGAGGTTGTGCGCCGCGCCGATCGCGTGCGTGTCCCCCGTCAGGTGGAGGTTGAAGTCCTCCATCGGGATGACCTGGCTGTAGCCGCCCCCGGCGGCGCCGCCCTTGATGCCGAAGACGGGGCCGAGCGACGGCTGGCGGATGGTGGCCGCGGCGCGGTGGCCGAGTCGGTTGAGGCCCTGGGCGAGCCCGATCGTGACCGTCGACTTGCCCTCGCCGAGGGGTGTCGGCGTGATGGCCGTGACGAGGACGTACTTCCCGCGCGGGTTCGCGCGCTCCAGGCGCTCGATCGCGCCGAGCGAAACCTTCGCCTTGGTGCGCCCGTACGGCTCGAGCTCGGACGGCGCGATGCCGAGCTCCTCGGCCACCCCGACGATGGGGCGCGGCGTCACGGAGCGGGCGATCTCGAGATCGGAGGGAACGTGGGTGGGGGCAACTGCGGTCACGCGGGGACCTCCAGGGCTGCGCGTGACGGGAGCGGCAGGCCGCGGGAGCCGGCCTGCGCGCAGGCGGCGCGCACGAGATGGGTGAGCAGGATCGCGTTCGTGAGGGGGCCGACGCCGCCGGGGACCGGGGTGATGGCCGAGGCGACCTCGGCGGCGCGCTCGTCGACATCCCCGACGATGCGCCCGTCGACGACGTTGATCCCGACGTCGACCACGACGGCCCCGGGGGCGACCATGTCTGCGCCGACGAGCCCGGGCCGCCCTGCGGCCACGATCAGGATCTCCGCACGCCGGGTCTCGGCGGCGAGGTCGGCCGTGCGCGAGTGGCAGATCGTCACGGTTGCGTGACGGCGCAGGAGCAGCAGCGCGGCGGGCTTGCCGACGACGTTGGAGCGCCCCACCACCACGGCGCGGCGGCCGGCGAGCTCGATCCCGGAGCGCACGAGGATCTCCACGGCGGCCTCGGCCGTGGCCGGCACGAAGCCGTCCCGCCCGAGCGCCAGCATGCCCGCGCTCAGAGGATGGATGCCGTCGATGTCCTTGGCCGGGTCGAGCCGGCGCAGCACCGCGTCGAGGGCGATCGTGGGCGGCAGCGGCTGGCCGACGAGGATCCCGGCCACCCGCTCGTCGGCCGAGAGCCTGCCGACCGCGTCGGCGACCCGGTCCGGGTGGACGTCGGCGTCCAGGGCGACGAGGCGTCCCTCGATGCCGACCTGGCGGCAGTTCTCGAGGACGCGCTGCAGGTAGACCGCGGTCGCCGGGTCGTCGCCGACGCGCACGACCGCGAGCGCCGGCGGGGAGCCCAGCGCGGCGCAGAGGGCCTCGGCCTCCCGTGCGACCTCGGCCCGTATCGCGGCGGCGAGCGGTGCGCCGCGCAGGAGGCGTGCGGCGGTGCGGGCAGCGCCGGGCGCCGGCGCGCCTCCCGGTCCCGGGGGCGCGCTCATGCCGGCAGCACCGGCCGCCGCTCCGTCCGCCATGGCGCTAGGGTCGGCCGCGCCGTCCATTCGGTCTTGTGCGTTCGTGCCCGTCGCTTGTGATCGCGTGCTCATTCCCGTCCCCTGGTCATGGCTGTTCCCGGCCGGGGAGGGAGTCCCCGCCCGCCGCACGGGCGCGAGCGGCCTCGCGGAACTGGCGCGGCGTCGCGTGCCTCGTGCGCTGGAACACGTTCGTGAAGTAGGCCTGGTCGCAGTAGCCGGAGAGCGCCGCGACGGCGGCGAGCGGCTCGTCGGTGGTGGAGAGAAGCTCCGCCGCGCGCGCGATGCGGCTCTCGCGCAGGAGCTCGCGGAACGAGCGCCCGGTGTGCGCGCGCAGCAGCCGCGAGAGATGGCCCGGGGAGACGCCCGCGTGCCAGGCCGTCTCGTCGCGCGTCACGTCGCGCTGCAGGTTCGCGCGGATGTAGGCGAGCGCCTCGGCGACCACCAGCGGCGCCGGATCGGTGCGGGGCCGCATCGCGGCGAAGACCCGCTCGAACATCTCGCGCAGCCAGTGCGCGAGCTGCTCGTCGTCGTCGATCCGCGAGAGCTCCGTCAGGCAGCGGTAGTTGAGGCCGAGCACGTCCGACGGCGACGAGCCCGCCTCGACCGCGGCGCGCGACATCATGACCACGAGCTCGAGGAGCAGGCCCTTGAGCAGGTCGCTCCGCTCCTGGCCGGCCGCGTAGATGTGGACCAGGACGTAGTTGATGATCCGGATCGCCTCGCCGCGGTCGCCCCGTGCGAGCGCCGAGAGCAGACCCGGCTCCTCGTACAGGTACAGCTCCCGGATGCGGTCGTACGGGCGCCCTTCGTCCAGCCGGACGGGCGGGAAATCGAACGTGGCGCTCGCGCTCATCGCGATGCGACCCCGATGGCCGCCAGCGCCACGCCGACCGCCGAGTTCCCGTCCGGCGCGTACCCGTCCGCCCCGATCTCGCGGGCGAACCCGGCCGTGACCGGCGCCCCTCCGACGATGACCCTGGTGCCGGGCGGGCCGGCGGCACGCACCGCCTCGACCACGTCCCGCATCCCGCCCATCGTCGTCGTCAGCAGGGCGGAGACGCCGACGAGGCGCGCGCCGTGCTCGCGTGCGGCCGCCGCGAACTGCGCGGCCGGCACGTCGGTGCCCAGGTCGATCACGGCGATGTTGGCGCCCTTCCACATCATCGCCACGAGGTTCTTGCCGATCTCGTGCAGGTCGCCGTGCACGGTGCCGATGACGGCGGTCGCCACGGGCGCGATCCCGGCACCCGCCAGGAGCGGCTCAAGGATCGCCGTGGCCGCCTTCATGGCCCGGGCTGCGATCAGCATCTCCGGCACGAAGATCTCGTTCGCCTGGAACCGCGCGCCGACGACGCCCATCGCCACGGTCATCGCGTCGAGGACCGCCTGGGCCGGGAGGTTCCCGTCGATCGCCTCGCGCGCGAGGCGGACGGCGCCGGCTCGATCCCCGGTCTCGATCGCCTGCTGCAGCCCGTCGAGCGCGGACACGCCCGTTCTGGACGGGCCGCCCTCGAGCATGCCGTTCTCCTGCATCGAACTCCCGCGGTCCGGCGGCCGCTCCATGACCCCCGACGGCCATCCCGCAGTCTCCGGGAGCCATCCCGCAGTCTCCCTCGCCGCGTCCGGGCGGGGACCTGCCGGTGGGCCCGGTGATGGCCTCGAGGTGTCCCGACGGGCCCGGGACGCGCACCCGGCCGGTGAGCGGCACGGCGCGGAGGTAGGCTCGGGGCTCGGAGGGAGGCTCAGCCCATGGTGTCGCTCGAACCGGTGACGCCGGCGGTCGTCCGTCGCCAGGTCGTCCTCGAGGAGCTCGACGTCGCGGCCGACGGTCGCACCGCCGTGGTGGTGCGCCGCAGCGTGGAGGGGAACCGGTACCGGCGCGCGCTGTGGCTCGTGCCCCTTGACGACGGTCGGCCGCGGCAGCTCACGAGCGGCCTGCCGGCCGACACGCATCCCCGCTTCTCCCCCGACGGCAGGCACGTGGCGTTCCTGTCGTCCCGCCCGGGCGGGACGTCGCCCGGTTCGACGGGGACCGCCCGGGCCGGTGGGGCCGTCCGGCCCGCCGCCGCGCCCGAGCCGCCGGCGGACGTGTGGGTGGTCCCGGCGCGTGGCGGCACCGTGCGCCGCGTGACGCGGAGCCGCCACGGCGTGCGCGGATTCGCGTGGTCTCCGGAGGGCACCCGCATCGCCTGCTGGGGCCCCGAGGACCCGCCGCGGTTCCTGGAGGGAGAGAGGCCCGACGGCTCGGTGGCCAGGGTGCGGCGCATCACGCGCGCGGACTGGCGCCTGGACGACGAGGGGTTCCTCGACCGGCACGTCCACCTCTCGGTGGCGGGGATCCGGCCCGGCTCGCGGCCCCGGCGCCTCACGCGCGGCGACTTCGACGTGATCGCGCCGGCGTGGGACGCGGACGGCGAGTCGCTCGTCTTCTGCGCCGCCGTCGGCGACCGGGCGGATCTGCATCCGCGCCCCCGCGTCTTCCGCGTTGCGGCTCCGGCGTCCGCCGCGGCGCCGCGCGGGACGCCGGCTTCGGCCGCGGCGGGACCGGAGCACCCGACGGACGGTCCGGGGGCGCCCGACCCGCAGAGCCAGCCCGAGCCGGTCGAGGTGACCCGGCTGCGCGGGCTGGTGGAGGCCGCCGTCCCCTCGTCGGACGGTCGCTGGCTCGCGCTCCTCGGCGCCGACGTCGACGACGCGCCGGACGACGTGGTGCCGGCGCTCTTCGTCGCGCCCGCCGACGGGTCGCGCCCGCCCGAGCCCCTCGCGGCAGGGCTCGACCTCCCGGTCGGGGCCCACGTCGACACCGACCTGAACGGCTGGGCCAGCAGCCCGCGGGTGGGCCCGTGGTGGCGGCCGGCGCCGGACGGATCGATCGACCTCGTCGCGCTCGTGACGCGCCGCGGCCGGTCGCTCCCGTGGCGGTTTCCCGTGGACCGAGCCACGGGCCGGTCGGCGGGAGAGCCCGCCCCGCTCGCGGATGCGGAGAGCGCCTGCTGGGCGCTCGCCGTCGGCGGGGATGCCGTCGCGGTCCTGGGCACGCTCGGCCGGCGCGCGATGGAGCTGATGACCGTGCGGGACGGCGGGTTCCGAACGGTGACGACCTTCGGATCCGCGTGGCAGCGCAGGCTGCAGTCGCCGGCGATGGAGGACCTGCTCGTCGCGGGCCCGGGCGGTCCGGTCGAGACCTGGCTGGCCTCTCCCCCGGACGCTGGGTCGCGGCCCCTGCCGCTCGTCGTCGACATCCACGGGGGTCCGCTCGGCGGATGGGCGCCCGCGCCGTCGCTCGAGGTCCAGATCCTCGTGTCCGCTGGCTACCGGGTCGCGCTCCCGAATATCCGCGGGTCGGCCGGGTACGGCGCCGCCTGGGTCCGTCCCCTGATGGACGGCTGGGGCGGGCCGGACGCCGAGGACGTGCTGGCCGTCGTGGACCGGCTGGTGGGGGAGGGGCTCGCCGATGCCGACCGGCTCGGCCTGCTGGGCCTGAGCTACGGCGGGTTCCTGGTGAACTGGCTCGTCGGGGCGGCCCCCGGACGATTCGCCGCGGCCGTGAGCGAGGCGGGCGTCACCAACCAGATCGCCGCCTGGGCCCTCTCGGACACCGGTCCCGACTACAACCTGCGGGCGGCACTCGGCGACCCGCTGACGGCGGACGGCGTCGAGCGCCTCTGGCGGCAGTCTCCGTTGCGGCTGGTGGCCTCCGTGCGGACGCCGCTCCTGCTGCTCCAGGGAGAGACAGATCATCGCTGCCCGGCCGCGGACAACGAGCAGTTCTTCGTCGCGCTCCGGGAACTGGGACGGACCGTCGAGTACGCGCTCTACCCCGAGAGCGGCCACGTGTACGCGAACACGGGGCGCCCCGACCGGCGCATCGACCGGCACGCGCGGATGCTGGAGTGGTTCCGCCGCCACCTCGGCTGATCCTCGCGGAGCCCTCGGCGGGCCGTCCGCGGGACCGCACCGGGCTGCCGGGGTACCCTGCGGCATGCGGGCGCCGGGACGTGGCACGTCCAGCCGGGCGCCCCGGCACCCAGGAGAGCATCGTGTCCTTCCTTCGTTTCCTTCTGCCCACCCCCGCGTCCCGGCAGGGCATGACACCGGGACAGGGCCCCGAACTCGCGCCCCGGCCGCCTGCCCTGCCGGACGAGGACACCGAGACCGTGCGCCGGATCGTGGCACGCCTCGACAGCCTGCCGCCGGACCGTGCCGCCCACCTCGCCGGCTTCGCGTACATCCTGGTGCGCGTGGTCAACGCCGATCCCCAGACCGACGTGGCGGAGATCCAGGAACTCGAGGACCTGGTGGCCGACTTCGGCGGCATCCCCGAGTCGATGGCGGTCATCGTCGCCGAGATCGCGCGGACCCAGTCGAGGCTGGTCGGCGAGACCGAGGACTTCCTCGTGACCCGCCGGTTCCGCGAGGTGTCCACACCGGAGGAGCGCCAGCGCCTGCTGCACTGTCTCTTCGCGGTCGCGACACCCGGCGACCGGGAGATCAGCTCCACGCAGGACCGCGAGATCCACGAGATCGCCAACGAGCTCGGCTTCACGCTCGAGGAGGTCAACGAGGTGCTGCGCGGCTACGCCGACCGTCTGTCGGCCGTCCGCTATGCGAGGCGCGCCGGCCAGGCCGGCCCCGGCGAGACCGACTCAGGCCAGGTCGGCTCCAGCCAGGGCAGCTGAGGCACCGGCTCCGGCGGCCCCACCCCCGGCCGCACGCCCCGGACCCGTCGAGGGCGCGGACGAATCCCCGACCCGCCAGCAGGCCGCCGACTGCCCGCCGCCGAGGTCGACGAGCGGGGGCTCCTCCGCGCGGCAGCGCTCGAAGGCGACCGGGCATCGCGGATGGAAGCGGCAGCCCGGCGGCACGTGCGCGGCGTCCGGCGTCTCGCCGGACAGGATCGTCCTGGCGGGGCGCGGCCCCGAGGAGAGCCTGGCGGACGGCGCGACCGAGACCAGGGCGGCGGTGTACGGGTGGGCGGGCGACCGGATGACCGTGTCCGCGCTGCCGATCTCCATCAGCCGTCCCAGGTAGACCACCGCGATCCGGTCGGCGATGACCCAGGCGACCGACAGGTCGTGCGTGATGAACAGGTAGGTGAGGTCCCGTTCGGCGCGCAGGTCGAGCATGAGCCGGAGAAGCTCGGTTCGGATCGACACGTCGAGCATCGAGACCGGTTCGTCCGCCACCACGAGGTGTGGTTCCATGACCAGCGCGCCGGCGATCACCACGCGCTGGCGCTGCCCGCCCGAGAGTTCGTGCGGATACCGGTACGCGAAGTCGCGGGCGGGCCGGAGCCCGGCCGCGTCCAGCACCGCCATCACCCGCTCCTCGCGCTCGGCTCGCGAGGCGCCCAGGTGGTTCACGTCGAGCGGCTCGGCGACGAAGTCGTGGACGGTCTGCCGCGGGTTGAGCGTCTCGTACGGGTCCTGGAAGATCATCTGGACGCGGCGGCGGTAACCGCGCAGCGCGCCCTGCCCCCAGAGGCCCGACACGTCCTGCCCGTCGACGACCAGCCGGCCCGCCGTCTGGCGCGTCAGCTTCACGATGACCCGCCCCGTCGTGGTCTTTCCCGACCCCGACTCGCCGACCAGCCCGAGCACCTCCCCGCGCTCGATCGCGAGGTCGATCCCGTCCACCGCGCGCACCCACCGGCGCGGGCGTCGGGCCACGACGTCGGCGAGGCTCATGCGGACGGGGAAGTGGACCTCGAGACCCTCGAGGCGAACGAGCTCGCTCACGGGTCGACCCCGGTCGCCGCGTCGGGCGTGGCGGCAGCGGGCACCGGGACGGCGAACGCCGGGGCGCCGGGACCGGGCCGGCCGTCGGGGGCCGTGCAGTCGGCCGCCGTGTAGAGGTGGCAGGCGACCCGGACGCCGTCCGGGAAGGTGATCTCGGCCGGACGCTCGCGGCGGCACACTTCCATCGCCGCGGTGCATCGCGGGTGGAACCGGCAGCCGGGCGGGGGATCCCGCAGATCCGGCGGCTGCCCGGGGATCACCTCGAGCGCCCGCATGTCCGAGGCGATGTCCGGGAACGCGGCGAGGAGCGCGCGCGTGTACGGGTGACGCGGGTGCTCGAAGACCGTGTCGACCTCGCCCTCCTCGGCCACGCGCCCGGCGTACATCACCAGGACGCGATCGCAGGTCTCGGCGATCACCGAGAGGTCGTGGGTGATGAGGATCAGTGAGAGGCCGAGCTCGCGGCGCAGCCGGGTGAGCAGGTCGAGGATCTGCGCCTGCACCATCACGTCGAGCGCGGTGGTGGGCTCGTCCCCGATGACGATCGCCGGGTAGCAGGCGAGGGCCATCGCGATCATGGCGCGCTGCCGCATCCCGCCCGACAACTCGTGCGGGTACGCCCGGCCGCGCTCCGCGGGGATCCCGACCAGCTCGAGGAGCTCCCGCGCGCGCCGGAGGGCCATCTCGCGCGCCTCGCCGAGCCGCGCTTCGACGGGCTCCGCGACCTGGTCCTCGATCCGGCGGACCGGGTTCAGGGCGTTCATGGCGCCCTGGAAGACGATGGCGATCTCGCGCCAGCGGTACCGCCGCATCTGGCGGTCGGTCTTCGGCACGAGGTCGATCCCGAAGAGACGGACGCTCCCGTCGACGATCCGCGCGTTCCCGGGCAGGAGGTGGACGAGCGAGAGGGCCGTGGTGGTCTTGCCGCACCCCGACTCGCCGGCCAGCCCGAGGGCCTCCCCGTCGTCGAGTCGGAAGCTGACGCCGTCGACCGCGCTGACCGTGCCGGACTCGAGCGCGAACCGCGTGGTGAGGTTCTCGACGACGAGCAGCGGCGCGTCGGGGTCGGCGAGCTTCGGCAGCGGCCACTGGCGCCGTCCCCGCGCCGCGCGGCCCGCCCTCGCCGGCTCGTTCACCGCCGCGTCCTCAGGCGCGGGTTCAGGACGTCGTCGAGCGCGGTGCCGACGAGCGTGAAGGCCAGGACCACGAGCACCACGCTCCCCGCGGGGGGAAGGATGTACCACCAGGCCCCGAGGCCAGGCGCCCCGGCACCCTCGGCGGCGTTGAGGATCTGGCCCCACGAGGGATCGAGCGGGTCGCCCAGGCCCACGAAGGCGAGGACCGTCTCGGTGAGGATCGCGCCGGCGAACGTGAGGACCACGTTGGCCACGATCAGGTTGAGGACGTTGGGCAGGATGTGGCGGAGCATGATGTGGCCGCCGCCGGCCCCGATGACACGCGCCCGGGCGACGAACGCCCGCTCCTTCACGCTCAGCGCCTGCGCCCGGATGATGCGTGCCGTCGAGGCCCAGCTGGTCACGCCGATCACCAGCACGATCACGAAGAGCGTGGCCCGGAACCCGGCGATCTCCGCGTCGGCGCCGACCAGGTCGAGCACGATCGGGGCCAGGATGAGGGCGAGGACGAACGTCGGCAGCACGAGGAAGAAGTCGGTGATGCGCATGAGGACCGTGTCCGTGGTGCCGCCCAGGTACCCCGCCACGATGCCGATCGTCGCCCCGATCAGGATCGTGACGAGCGTCGCCAGGAACCCGATCGTCATCGAGATCCGCGTCCCGTGCACCGTCAGGTTGAGCAGGTCGCGGCCGAGCTCGTCGGTGCCGAACAGGTGGGAGAGGCCGGGCGCCTGCAGCGACGTTCCCGACGCGGTGGTGGCCGTCTGGAGCGGACCGACGAACAGCGACGGCGCCAGCGCCAGCGCCCCGAAGACGACCAGGATCGCGACGCCGACGAGGCCGTCGCGGCGCCTGGCGAACCGCCGGACGAAGTCCTGCACGCCGCGGATCCGCGCCGCCATGCGCTCCGCGCGCAGGTCCGCCGGGCGGGCCGACGTCGCCGTCACGTGCGCACCCTCGGGTCGAGCGCGCCGTAGACGAGGTCGGCGACGAAGTTCGCGAGCACCACGGAGACGCTGAGCAGCAGGAAGATCCCCTGCAGGATCGGGTAGTCGCGCGCGTTCAGGGCGTCCACCGTCAGCGTCCCGATGCCGGGCCAGCCGAAGACCACCTCCACCGTGATCGCCCCCGCGATGACGTAGCCCAGGTTGATGGCCACGAGGGTGACGGCGGGGAGGAGCGCGTTCGGGAGGGCGTGGTCGCGCAGGACGGCGCCGTCCGGCAGCCCCTTCGCGCGTGCCGTCGTGATGTAGTCCTCGCCGAGCGTCTCGATGATCGACGAGCGCATGAGGATGCTGTACTCGCCGATGAGGCCGATCGCGACGGTCGTCAGCGGCAGCGCAAAGTGCGACGCGAGATCCAGCAGCTGGTCGAGCGGCGAGTGGTAGGTCGCGGCGATCGTGTACATGCCGCTGGTCGGGAAGAGGCCGAGGCCGGCCGAGAAGACGATCAGCAGGATCATGCCGATCACGAAGTACGGCATCGAGTAGAGGATCAGCGAGATCCCGTTGCCCACGTAGTCGACCGGGCCGCCGCGTTTCCAGCCCGAGTAGGCGCCCAGGCTCAGCCCCACGAGCACCGCGATCAGCTCGCCGGTCCCGAACAACAGGACGGTGGGCCAGATCCGCTGGGACAGGACGTCCACGACCGACTGGCCGCGGAACTTGTAGGAGTCGCCGAGGTCGCCCTGGACCGTGGCGGTCACGTAGGCCACGAGCTGGTCGGGGATCAGGGGCTTGTTCAGGCCCCAGCGCTCCTGCAGCTGCTGATGCGCGGCGGCGGGCATGTTCCTGGCGAGGACCCGGTCCGGCGACCCCGGCATCATGCGGAACAGCAGGAAGTTGAGCAGCAGGATGAAGGCGATGGTGAGCAGCGCCTGCGCTCCCTTGCGCAGGAGGTAGCGGCCGCTCATGGTCGTCTCATGGGCGCGGGCCGAGGGCGGACGGCCCGGCGGGGATCCACCCTCGGCACCAGGATCGCATCAGGGCACGTCGCTCGCGGGTCGGCCCGGGCTCACTCCTCCTCCGGGCGCGGCCCGCCCGGTCGCCGTCGCACCAGCACCAGCCCGGCGGCGATGACCAGGATGAGGACCACGACGCCGCCGACCAGCAGCGGCGTGTTGTCGCTCGTCGTCGCCGCCGTGGGCGTCTCGGGCGGCAGCGATTCGGCGGGCGGGGCGGAGGAGGCGGCACCGGCGGAGGCGCCGGCCGATGCGGCCGCCGATGCGACCGGCGTCGCTGCCGGCGCGGCCGTCGCGTCGGTCAGCAGCGTGTAGTTGATGTTGCCCATCACGAAGAGCGGCGTCCCGGTGCCGGCCGGCATCGTCTCCCAGCCCGCGAACTTGTCGGTCCGGTACACCTGCAGGTTCGCCGTGTTGACCAGGATCTGGTACGGCGCCTGGTCGTACACGAGCTGCTGCATCTGGGCCATCGGCGCCTTCCGCGCCTCCTCGTTGGGCGCCTCGTTCTGTTCCTTGTACAGCGCGTCGTACGCCGGATCGCACCATTGGCTGTCGCTCTGCGACCCGATCGAGCTGCACAGGAACGGCTGCAGCATGGTGTTCGGATCGCCGTTGTCGCCCACCCAGTCCCACAGGAACATGTCGTAGGCGAGCTTGCCCTTGGGCGGCTCGGTGCCCGAGGGCCCGAGCAGGATGTCCGCCAGCGCCCCCGAATCGAACGCCTGCGCGCGGACCTTGATGCCGAGCTGCGCGAACCAGTCGACGATGAACTGCGCGTAGTTCGGGAGGTTGCCGGACCCCGACGGGAAGTACAGGCGCAGGTTGAGCGCCTTGCCCTGCTTGTCGAGCCGCTGCCCCTGCGCGTTCAGCGTGTAGCCGGCGGCGTCGAGCTTCTGCTTCGCAAGCGCGATGTCGAACGTGCGCGGGTTCGTCGGCTCGACGTGGAACTTGACGTAGTAGGGGGGCACCATCGTCGTGCCGACCGACCCGTAGCCATGCAGCACCTTGTCCACGAGCGCCTGGCGGTCGATCGCGTAGCCCAGCGCGTCGCGGAACGCCGGGTCCTGGAGGGCCTTCGTCGACGCCCCGCCCCCCGCCACCGGCTTCGTGTACGTGTTGAAACCGAGCTCGTCGTACTCGGTGCCGGGCGCGTTGATCGCGACGACGCCGGGCATCGTCTTCAGCTGATCGAACTGCTGTGCCGACGGCCCCTCGATGTAGTCGAGCTCGCCCTGCTTGAAGGCCTGGACCATGGTGTCCTGGGAGTCGGGGAAGAAGCGGATGACGACCTCGTCCTCGGCACCCTGCTTCCCCCAGTAGTTCGGGTTGCGGACGAAGCGCACGTACTGCCCGGTCTTGAACTCGACCGCCGTGTACGGTCCGGACCCCACGACCGGCGGGTCGTTCGTGAAGTCGTTGACCGTCTTGGTCGTGTACTTCGACCAGATGTGCTTCGGCAGGATCGGCGCGTCCATGGAGAGCACGCGGTCGGTCGGGTACTTCGTGGTGACGACGAGCGTCTCGGGGTCGGGCGACGCCACCGAGGCGATGCCGGCGTCGATGAAGTAGGGCGAGATGTAGCCGTACCCCAGGACGTCACCGGCCTTCTCGGCGTCGAGCGCGAACTGGATCGTCCAGCGCGCGTCCTCGCACGTGGCCGGCTGGCCGTCCGACCACTTCATCCCGGCCCGGCACTTGAACGTCCACGTCTTGCCGTCGGCGGACGAGGACCACGACTCCGCGTACGCGGGGATCGGCTCGAGGTTCTCGCCGAACCCGACGAGCAGGTCGTAGTTCAGCTGGAAGATCTCGTACTCGACCCACAGGTACGCATTCCACGGGTTGATGGACTCCGCGTTCTGGGTCGTACCGATGCGGAGGACGAGGTTGTCCGCCGCGGCGGCTCCGGGTGGCAGGGCAGCCGCCGGGGCGACGGTGGCGAGGACCAGGCATGCCGTGGCGGCGGCGCGGCCGATCCGGGACTCCAGGAGCAGACGCATGGCAGTCCACCTCCCGGGCGCGGCCGGGGCGGCCCCTCGGCTGCGTCCTCTCTCCCTTCCCGCGCGATTTGGGCATGGGCAGCGCGGTTGAGCGGGGCCGGGACGCAGAGCCACCGGACGGGGCGAGCTTTGCACACACGCCCGCGCGAATCAACGGCAAATGCCGAAAGCGAGGGGATCGCGGGGTCCACGCGGCTCTCGTCGCGCCCTACACTCGCCCCGTGGACGGGCCGATGGGGCCGGCGGACGCGCTGCACCGGGTGACCATCCGTCACGACGTCCGCGTCCCCGTGCGCGACGGGATCACCCTCTCGGCCAACCTGTTCATGCCCGCGGCCGCGGACGACCGGGCGGCGGAGTCGGGCGCGGACGATCGTGCGCAGGAGCCGGCGGTGCGCCGGTTCCCGGCGATCCTCGAGATGATCCCGTACCGCAAGGACGACTGGCGCTACGCCGCCGACGTCGCCCGCGGCACGTACCTCGCCGAGCGCGGCTACGTGCTGTGCCGCCTGGACGTGCGCGGCACGGGCAGCTCCGACGGGATCGCGCTCGACGAGTACACCGAGGCCGAGACGCTCGACGGCTACGACGCGGTCGAGTGGCTCGCGGCGCAGCCCTGGTGCACGGGGAGCGTCGGGATGTGGGGCATCTCGTACGGCGGGTTCACGTCGATCCAGGTCTCCGCGCTGCGCCCGCCGCACCTTCGCGCGATCGTGCCCGTCTACGCGACCGACGACCGCTACACGGACGACGTCCACTACATCGGCGGCTGCATGACGGTCAGCGAGCTCTCGCAGTACGCCGTGAGCCAGGTCGCCATGAACGCACTGCCGCCCCGGCCCGCGTACGCAGGGCCCGGCTGGCAGGATCTCTGGCGCGAACGCCTGGAGGCCACGCCGATCTGGCTGTTCGAATGGGCGCGCCGGCAGCGCGACGGGCCGTACTGGCGCCGGGGATCGCTCGCGCCCGACTACGGGCGGATCATGGCCCCCATGCTGCTCATCGGCGGGTGGATGGACGGGTACGTGGATGCCGCGCTCCGCATGCTCGAGCGCTGCGTCCGTGCGCCCCGGCGCGCCATCGTCGGCAACTGGGTGCACGCGTGGCCGGACGACGCGTATCCCGGACCGACGATCGACTGGCTCGGCGAGGTCATGCGGTTCTTCGACCACTGGCTGCGGGGCGCGGACAACGGCGCGGACCGCGAGCCGGCGCTGACGTGGTTCCAGCGCGAGTACGCGCCGCCCGACCCGTTCCCCGCCGAGTGGCCGGGGCGGTGGCGCGCGGCAGAGGCGTTTCCGGTGCCCGGGACGCATCCGCGGGAGCTGTACCTGGAGGGTGGGCACGAGCCGCTCCGGGGCCGGTTGACGGCCGATCCGCCCGACGCGCCCGGCTCCGATGCGTTCGCGCACCATCCGACGACCGGGACGCGCGGTTCGCTGTCCTGGGGGGCGGGCCACCCGCCGAACGGCCTCGCCCGCGATCTCCGCCCCGACGAGGGCTGGGGCCCGACCTACGCGAGCGAGCCGCTGGCCGAACCGCTCGACATCGCCGGCATGCCGGAGGCGGTCCTCCACGTCGCGTCGTCCGCAGCCGTGGCGCACCTCGTCGTCCGTCTCGCGGACGTGGCGCCGGACGGCAGCTCGCTCCAGGTCGCGGCCGGGATCCTGAACCTGACTCACCGCGCCTCGCACGAGCACCCCGAGGCCATCGAGCCCGGGCGGGTCTACGAAGTCAGCGTCCCGATGCGGGCGGCCGGCTACCGGTTCGCGCCCGGCCACCGGATCCGGCTCGACGTCGCCAGCGCCTGGTGGCCCGTGATCTGGCCCTCGCCATCCGCCTGCGAGATCGAGATCCACCGGGGCCCGGCACATGCCTCGCGGCTCGTGCTTCCGGCCGTGCCGCCGGACGACCGGCTGCCGCAGCCGTCGTTCGCGCCGCGGGGCGAGCCGCTCGCCGAGGTCGGCTCGGAGACGGCCGATCCGCCGGTCTGGCGGATCACGGACGACGTGATCGCCGGCACCGTCGCGGTCGAGACGCTGGACGCCGGCACCAGCACGCTGCCCGACGGAACGCGCCTGTTCATCTCCGAGGCGCTCACGATGACGGCATGGGAGCGCGAGCCGGGGCGCGCGCGTTTCGAGAACACGTGCGTGTACCGGCTCGACCAGGACGGGGCGCACGTCGACGTCGAAGCGTGCGGCGTCACGGAGGCAGGCCCCGAGGCGTTCGACATGGACGTGCGCCTGGACGTGCGCCTGGACGGGCGGCCGTTCCACGAGCGGCACTGCCGCGAGGTCATCCCGCGCGACATGGTGTAGCGCCGGCGCCGCCGGTGCCTGCCTCAGCCGGCCCCGGCCACCGACGTCGCCTCCGGCACGCCCGGCAGCCGATCCATCCCGGCCGCCGCCGCCTCGCGCCGGACGAGATCGACGAGCTCCGCCTCGACGGCGGGATCGATCGCGGGCCGCCGGTAGGCGGCGAGCAGCTGGGCGACGCGCTCGCGCGCCCGCCCGAACGTGTCGAGCGATCCGCCCTCCACCCAGGCGCGGTGGGAGGCGCGGTCGATGACCTTCGTGGGCAGGTACTGCTCGCCGCGGAAGAGCCGGCGCGTCTCCTCGATCTCGAGGAACCGGCCCTCCGGCCCCGCGCTGGCGAACATGCCGGTCGCCAGCGTCTCGGTCGGCGTGGCGACCCCGCGCCCGAGGCGCTGCGCCATCCCGATCGCCTCGGCGTCGACGACGAGCTTCTCGGCGCTCTGGCACAGCAGGAAGTCGAGCATGCCGGCGCCGGAGACCATGTCGATCCCCCCGAGGAGCCCGAGCATGGCGGACGTGGCGCTCTCGATCCCCGCCTGCGCGTCGACGACTTTCGCGTCCGTCGCGGCGAGGTAGCCGTGGGTGGGCAACCCGAACGATCGGCCGACCTGCGCGCACGCGACGTCGAGCATCGCGGTCTCGACCGCCCCCATCGGCGTCGAACCGGTCCGCATGTCCATGATCGCCGGCGCGCCGCCCCAGACGATGGGGGCTCCCGGCTGCGCCAGCTGGTGGATGGTGATCCCGCTCAGGCACTCGGCGGCGTGCTGGACGACCGAGCCGATCAGCGTGACGGGGGAGGCCGCGCCCGCGAGGGGCATCGAGACGATCTGCGCCGGGACGCCGGCCCGCGCCAGGTCCACCAGGTTCTGCCCGGCGAACGCCGACCAGTTCAGCGGGGGCGAGGGACAGACGTCGAAGACCGCCCGCGGGCGCTCGGCGAGGGCCGCCGGACCGCCGGCGTCGGCCGCCAGCAGGTCGATCATGACCTGCGTCGTCCGCGCGCTGAACGATCCCGTCACGACCGGCTTGTCGGAGTAGAGGAGGACGAGCAGCAGCCGGTACAGGTCGCCGATCGTGGCCGGGACGTCCCCGCAGACGACCGCCGTCGACTGCGCGTCCATCTGCGGGAGCATCTCGGCCACCTGCACGAGGCGGACGAGGTC
>JAJYGK010000003.1 GCA_021790715.1 Chloroflexota bacterium | reverse complement strand
GCGCGAGCTCGTCCGCCCGGCCTTCCCCTCGGGCCTAGCCGGCGAAGCGGAGTTCGCCTTCGTGCATGCCCTCGTGCGCGACGTCGCCTATGGGGCCCTGCCCCGCGCGACGCGCCTGGCGCGACACCGCGCCACGGCGGCCTGGATCCGCGGGCGCCACGCCGGGGAGCCGCTCGGGCCCGACGCCGAGCTCGTGGCGGCGCACCTCGAGCGCGCCCTCGACCTCGCCGAGACGCTCCGCGCCCCCGAGCGCGCGGCCATCCGCAGCGACCTCGTCGAGGCCCTCCGGGACGCGGCCGACCACGCCATGCGCACGCAGCCCGCTGGGGCACCCGCGCACCTGCGACGCGCGCTCGAGCTGCTCGAGCCCGACGACCCGCTCCGGGCCGTCGTGCTGGGGCGATTGGGGCGCGCACACCTCGCCGTCTTCGAATACCAGGCTGCCGTTCCCGTGCTCGAGGAGGCGTCCCGGCTGCTCGAGGAGCGAGGGGACGAGGTCGCGGCGGCGGAGCTCGCCATGCCGCTGGCGCTGGCGGTCATGAACGCGGGCGACTGGGCGCGGTCGAGCGCACTCCTCGCTGGGGCCTGCCGTTTCCTGCAGGGGCGTCCCGGTCCTGCTCTCGTCGCGGTGATCGCCGAGCAGGCGATGGATGCGTTGATCCGGGGGCATCATTCCGTGGCCACGTCGCTCGCGGATGACGCGATGGCGCTCGCGAGCAGGCTCGACCTGCCGGAGGCCCACCGTGCGCTGTGTGCCCGGGGCAGGGCGTTGCTTGCCGTCGGGGATCGCCGAGGCGAGGCTGATCTCCGACGCTCGGCTGAGGCTGCCGAAGCCGATGGTGATCTCCGTTCCGCAGCCATCGCCTTGGTCAACCTCGTCGAGGGCCTTGAGTTCGTGCGTGGCCCGGCGGCGGCACTCGCCGCTTCGGACGAGGTGATCGCATGGCACGCAGCGCGCGGCGTTCCGACAGGCCCGCTCGACGGCAACCGCTGCCTCCATCTGTACGAGGTGGGCGCCTGGGACGAGGCGCTCGCGCAGGCTGAAGCCGTGCGGAAGTGGAGCCTCCAGCATGGCGACGCAGGTTCGGCCTGGGAGGCGGACATCGCGGTCGCACGAGTTCGCCTGGAGCGTGGGGAACCGACCGGACGACTCGAGGACCTCTATCAGGTCGCCGGGAAGATCGGATTTCCCTTGAGCACGGCCGCACCCGTGGTCGCCCAGGCCGCCTTGGCCACAGGCAACCCAGGCGCCGCGAGACGCGTACTCCAGGATGCCATCCGCGGCACACCGTGCGGCGAACTCCTCGGTGCGTCGCCCTTCGTGCGCCTGTGCCTCCGCGTTGACGTATCAGAGATCGCCCGCCAGGCGATCGAGTGTGGCGCTCCGTCGAACCCGTGGGAGATGGCGCACGTCACGGCCGGTGTGGCCATGCTGGCCGAGGCGGACGGCGATCTCGGCGCCGGTCGCGAGGCGTATCTACGCGCGGCCGAGTCGTTCGATCGGTTCGGGGCGGCGCCCGAGCGCGCCTACGCCCTCGCCGGCCTCGGTCGCTGCCTGCTGGCGCTCGGGGTACCCGAGGACGGGGTCGCCCGCCTCCGGGAGGCGCGCGCGATCTGGGATGCGCTGCGGGCGACGCCCAGGCTCGCCGAGATCGACGCGGCACTCGCCGCGATCGGGCGTGCAGACGCCGGCTCGTGAGCACGGGCCGGTCCTGCGAGAGACAGGCACGGGGGCCACGCGCATGGTCGTCGTCTGCGTCAGGCAGCCAGGCTCCCCATGGCGTCGGCTCCGTCCTCGTCGCGAATTCCTGCCAGCGTGGCGTCGAGGTGGTCGACCAGGAACACGCGGACCCGCACGCGGTCGACGGCGTCGGAGAGCACCGCGTCGCCGACGAGGAGGATGGGCAGGCGCCCGCCGTACCGGGCCAGGAGTTCGGACCGGGCACTGGCCTCGACCACCTGGAGCCGGACCGGGCGGGCACCCGCCTCCGCCCGCGCCTCGAGTTCCGCCTGGAGCACCTCGCGACCGACGGTGCACGCCTCGCAGTCCGGCGCGGTCACGAACTGCAGCACCGGGGGCGCGAACACGGCGGGCACGGCGATCGGGCCGTTCGTGGACGATGCGGCGTCGTCCCGCTGGGGGCCGGTCCGTGGCGGCGTCGCCCGTGCCGTGCCGGGTGGCGACGCCGCGCCCCCGCACGCGCCGACCAGCGCGAGG
Organism: Chloroflexota bacterium; assembly: GCA_021790715.1. GTDB lineage: Bacteria > Chloroflexota > Limnocylindria > Limnocylindrales > CSP1-4 > JAJYNJ01. The sequence goes on along the minus strand of JAJYGK010000003.1, from coordinate 2,138 downwards.
ACGAGGAGCGCGGCCGCCAGAGTCGGCACTGGGCAGGCCCCGCGCGCGTCCGTGTTCATGCCCGCCTCCCTCGCTTCCGCTGCTCGGCTACCGCCCGAAGCCGGCGTGCCGGACGTCGCGACCCGGCTGCAGCCGGCTGGCGACGAGGATGCGCAGTGCCGACCAGGGGCTCCGGCGTGGCGAGGCGGACGAGGCGTCCGTCCGGCGGGCGGCGCGGGCGAACCGCTCCTCCGCAGCCTCTGCCCACAGCTCCTGGCGATGGATCTCGACCAGTTGCATCGCGATCGTCGGGTACATCTCGCGGTCCCCATCCCGTGTGACGTGGTTGACGCACCTCAGGGTGGCGCCGCCGGCCCGGAGGTACGAGGGAGCCGATCACCGCGCGGACGGTCGTTCGTCACACTCGAGGCGGATGCCGCGCCACGGCCGCGCCGTTCGGCCCTGTCGGGCAGAGAGGCGGCCGTCCTACCCTCTCGGCCGTGAGGGAGCTCACACCCACGGTGCCCGCGGACGAGCCCGGGGAGGCGCTCGGGCCGCTGGCGGCCGCCTTCCGCGGCGCCCGGCGGGTCACGCTGCGGCACGACGCGATCGTCCTGTCGGAGGGCGACGCGTCGGAGCGCGTCCTGCTGCTCGTGTCCGGACGGGTGAAGATCTCGACCGTCTCGGAGGAGGGCCAGGAGACGGTCCTCGGCTACCGCGGGGCGGGCGAGATCCTCGGCGAACTCTCGGCGATCGACGGCGCGCCGCACAACGCGACGGTCACCGTGGTGGAGGCCGGGGAGGCCCTCGTCGTGCCGGCCGCGCGGTTCGTGGAGGCGCTGGCCGGCGAACCGGAGGCCACGCTCGCGCTCCTGCGCTCTGTCGTCGCCCGCCTCCGCGATGCCGACCGAACGCGTGCCGACTACACCGCGCGCGACGTCGTCGGGCGCATCTCCCACCGCCTCGTCGAGCTCGCCGCGGAGTACGGCCATCCCTCCGACGATGGCATCGAGATCGACCTGCCGATCTCGCAGCGCGAGCTGGCGGGCTGGGTGGGCTCCTCGCGCGAGGCGGCAAACAAGGCGCTCGCGGAGCTCGAGCACCGGGGACTCGTGCGCGTCACGCGACGCCGCCTCACGGTGTCGGATCCGGAGGGCCTGCGCAGGCTGGCGCGCTGACCCGGCATCCGCACGCCGTCGCGTCAGCGCCGCGCGTCACGAGCCCAGGGCCAGACGCTGCGGCACCCACGCGGGACCAGTTCCGCCGGTGGGGTTCATGAGCGTCGCCTTGCCGGCACGCGCGTCAGGTGGACGGCGACAGGGAGACGAACGAGGTGGTGAGCCGGGAGAGACTCGAACTCTCAACCCGTGGTTTAAGAGACCACTGCTCTACCGTTGAGCTACCGGCCCGCGCGCAGCAGTCTACCGCATGCGCGGCGGGTCGCGCCGGGGCCGGCGGGGACACGTGGGCCGGTCATCGCATCGTGCAGGCGCTCGGCGCCGAGCCCGGCGAGCGCCCACAGCGGCGCATAATCGAGCCGCACGAGCCCGTCAACGTCCCAGCGCGTCCGCCCGCCGTAGTCCCACGGGCACCGGCCCGTGCGGCGTCGCAGCGCCCAGCCCGAGACCAGCTCGACGAGCATGATCCCGGCGGCGTAGGTGGCGGCGCGAATGGGCGCGGGCTGTCCGCGGAGGCGATCGTGCGCCGGCTCGAACAGCGGGAGTGTCAGGGCATAGATCGCCGGCATCCACCGCGTGGCGGGGCCGGCGGGACGGAACCGTCGCGATGCACGCGTCAGGCGCGCGGACGTGAAGGCGGCCTCCATGAGCGAGCCGCCCGCCGCGTAGGCGGTGCATCGCGCCCATGCCGGCAGGCCGGCCGCCCCGCGCCGGGATCGGTGCGCTGGGGACGTGCGGAGTCGCGTCGCCGATGCGCCGCTCCGGCCGAGTCGGACCATGGACCGGATCGTATCCGGCTGCGGGCATCGCGGGGTGACCGCGCCGTCGCGGCATCAGCCGTGGCCAGTCGCGACCGGCCCATGCCATGGTCCGTGCCGGTCGCGGGCCGGACCGCCCTCCGTTCGCGTGACGGCAGGCCCTGTCGCCGGAGTCGGGTCCGGTGCTCCCATACCGTTGCAGCCATGCGTCCCCGCCTGCCCC
>JAJYGK010000121.1 GCA_021790715.1 Chloroflexota bacterium | reverse complement strand
GAAGACTCTTATCAAGAGTGGCGGAGGGACCGGCCCTGTGAAGCCCGACAACCTGCCGACGGCGAGCGAATCGCCGGAGGTAAGGTGCCAAATCCGGGCAGGACCTCCTGCGAGATAAGGGACGATGTCGACCCTTCCCATCGCGAGAGGGAAGGGTCGGATGATTCAGAGGGGCAGTCGGCGCGGTGCCTTCGCGGAACGGAGGTTCACGTGCCCCGCATCACCGGATTGCGCTGCCGCAACTGCGGCGCCGGCGTTCCCACCGGCCCCTCGTACGTGTGCGCGGCCTGTTTCGGCCCCCTCGAGGTCGCGTACGACGAGACGGCGATCGCCGCGACCCTGAGTCGCGCCGCGATCGAGGCGAGGCCCCAGGGCATCTGGCGGTACCTCGAGCTGCTGCCGGTCGAGCACGCCCCGGCGCACTCGCTCCCGGTCGGCTCGACCCCGCTCGAGCGCGCGGGCCGCCTTGGGGAGACGCTCGGCCTCGAACGCCTCTGGCTCAAGAACGACTCACTGAACCCGACACTCTCGTTCAAGGATCGCGTGGTCGCCGTCGCCGCCGCCCGGGCGGTCGAGTTCGGCTTCGACACCCTCGCCTGCGCGTCGACGGGCAACCTGGCCGGCGCTGTCGCCGCGGCGGCCGCAGCGGCCGGGCTCCGAGCCTACGTGTTCGTGCCGGCGGACATCGAGACCGCCAAGGTGCGCCAGGCGCTCGCGTACGGCGCGACCCTGGTCCCCGTGGCCGGCACCTACGATCAGATCAACCGGCTCTCGCTGGAGATCGCCGACGAGCACGGTTGGGCGTTCGTGAACGTGAACCTGCGCCCGTACTACGCGGAGGGATCCAAGACGCTGGCGTACGAGGTGGCCGAACAGCTCGGATGGCGGCTCCCCGACGTGCTGGTGGCGCCGATCGCCTCGGGGTCGCTCTACACGAAGGTCGCCCGGGGCTTCGCCGAGCTGGTGCGGTACGGCCTCGTGGAGCCGAAGGACGTGCGGTTCGTGGGTGCGCAGCCGGCCGGGTGCGCACCTGCCGCCAACGCGTTCGAGGCCGGTGTCGACCGGCCGGTCCCCGTCCGCGAGCCGAGGACGATCGTGAAGAGCCTCGCGATCGGCGACCCCGCGGACGGCCCGTTCGCGGTGCGGCAGGCGTGGGCGACCGGGGGATCGATCGAGGCCGTGCCGGACGAGGCGACGTCGACGGCGATGCGGCAGGTCGCGGCGCTCGAGGGGATCTTCACCGAGACCGCGGGCGGCTGCACCGTGGCGGCGATCGGGCGGGCCAGGGAGCGCGGCGTCATCCATCCCGGCGACGAGGTGGTCGCGCTCCTCACCGGCAACGGGATGAAGACGCCGGAGGCGCTGGCCGATCCAGCCAGCGAGGCGCTCTTCGACGGCGACGAGATCCGCCCGGGCGTGCGCATCCCGGCGACCTACGACGCGTTCGAGCGCTGGCTCGAGGCGCGGGAGGGCGTGCCCGCGGCGTGATCGCGGCGTGTCCGACGCGGCGTGGGTCGTTCCGGCCGGCCTGAGCGCGGCGCCTACTCGGCGAGCTGCGCGGCGAGCGCCTCTGGCTCGGTGACGGGCTGGCGGCACGAGAAGTCCCGGCACACGAACGCCGTGGGACGCCCCCGCAATGCAAAGCGGCTCTGCAGCAGCTCCACCCGGCTCCGTCCCGGGTCGCTCGTCATGGCCACCACGCGGCGCGGATGGAGGCCGCGCGTCGCCACCCGCACCAGCGTCCGCGCCCCGGGGTCGTCGCCGCCGCCGATGATCGCCACCTCGGCGATGGGTGCGCTCGCGAGGTCGACGGCCTGCAGCCATGCCGCGAACCCGGTGGGGTAGCGGGCGGCCAGCGACGTGACCGGCGGGAGGGCCCCTTCGGCCGCGGCGCGGTAGCGCCCCTCCCCCGTCAGGGCGGCGAGCCGGAGGAGTACGGATGCGGCGGCCGCGCCGCCCGACGGGACCGCCCCGTCCTCTACCTGGCGGGGCCGCGCGATCAGTGCCTCATGGTCGTCGGCGGTGTCCCAGAATCCGCCGGCCGGATCGGTGAAGTGCGCCAGGATGGCATCGACGAGTTCGCGAGCGGCCACGAACCAGCGCTCATCGAATGTCGCCGTGTACAGGGCGAGCAGGCCGTCCGCGAGGAGCGCGTGGTCCTCCAGGTACCCCCGCAGCACGGCGCGGCCGTCCTTCCACGAGCGCCGGAGGCGCCCGTCGGGGCCCCGGAGCAGCCGCAGTGCCGCATCGGCCGCACGCGTCGCGGCGGCGAGATCCTCGGGGCGGCCCAGGACGCGCGCCGCGTCGGAAAAGGCCGCGATCGCGAGTCCGTTCCAGGAGGCAAGCGCCTTGTCGTCGCGGGCCGGCTGCGGTCGATCCGAGCGCAGCGCGAGCAATCGGCCACGGGCGTCTTCGAGCCGTTCGGCAACCTGTTCCGGTCCCAACCCATGCATGGCCGCCAGCACGGTGTCCTCGAGGGCCCGATGCAGCACGTTGCGCCCGTCCCAGTTTCCGGCCGCGTTCGCGCCGAACGCGCTGGCGATCAGCGTCGCGTCCGGACCGAGCCGGCCGAGCTCCGGGAGCGTCCAGGTGTAGGTCGCGCCCTCGACGCCGTCCGTGTCGGCGTCCTGGCTCGCGGCGAAGAGCCCGTCCCGGGTGGTCATCTCGCGGCGGAGGTAGTCGAGCGTCCGCTCGGCGATCCGGGCATGCCGGGGGTCGCCCGTCAGCTGGAACGCGTGGACGTATGCGCGCGCCATCTGCGCGTTGTCGTAGAGCATCTTCTCGAAGTGGGGCACGAGCCAGCGTGCGTCGGTGCTGTACCGGTGGAACCCGCCGCCCACCTGGTCGTGGATCCCGCCGGCCGCCATCGCGTCGAGGGCGCGCTCGGCAATGGCGAGCGCCTCGTCGTCGTGGCGCGTGGCGGCACGGGCGAGCAGGAACTCGATGGTGGCAGGCTGGGGGAACTTCGGGGCGGTACCCCAGCCACCGGTACCGCGATCGAACGACGCGGCGAGCGCCGATGCCGCGCGGTCGAGAACGCCCGGGTCGACCGCCGGAAGGCGCGGTGCGAGACGGAGCACCGAAGCGGATCCCCGCGAGGCATCGGAGTCGGCGGCCTCGACGCCCGATCGGCCGGCCGGCCCGGGCACGCCGGGCTCCACGGATCGACCGGGCGCTGCGGCGGCCCCGCCTACCGGCGAACCGGACGCCCTCGCCGCCTCCTCGGCCGCCGACATCGCCTCCTCGGCCGCCTCGTGCGCCGCAACCGACTCCCGTCCTCCGGGATCGGCGAGGCTCGCGCGGGCGATCGCCTCGCTCAGCCGTCGCGCCATCGCCTCGACCTCGTCGCGGCGGTCATGCCAGGCTCCCGCAACGGACTCCAGGACATCCCCGAAGGCGGGGATCCCGCGGCCGCGGGCCGACGGGAAATACGTGCCGCCGTAGAACGGCCGCCCCTCCGGCGTGAGGAAGACGCTCATCGGCCAGCCGCCCTGGCCGGTCATCGCCTGCACCGCGGTCATGTAGATCGCGTCGAGGTCGGGCCGCTCCTCGCGGTCCACCTTGATGGGCACGAATCCCGCGTTCAGCCGCGCCGCCGTCGCGTCGTCCTCGAACGACTCGCGCTCCATCACGTGGCACCAGTGGCACGCGGCGTAGCCGATCGAGAGGAAGATGGGGCGGTCCTCGGCCCTCGCGCGCGCGAGCGCCTCCGGTCCCCACGGGTACCAGTCGACCGGGTTGTGCGCGTGTTGCAGGAGATAGGGGCTCGTCTCGCCCGCGAGTCGGTTCATCTGGCGTCCGCGCGCATCGTAACCCGGGGCGCGCGACCTGGATTGGCCGACGGGCGCGGGAGGGGGACCGCGCCCGTCCGACCGGGGCCATGCACAGGGAACGGCGGGGATGGGCGCCGGGCCGGGTGGGCCCGACTCGGTCGTCGGGCTCGTGCGGTGGGTCCGTGGAGCGGAGCCGCCGCGCCGGGTGCGTCAGGCGACCGCGACGACCTCCTGCTCCGGAGCTTCCTCGTCAGTCTCGGCATCGGCAGCCGCTCCGAGCGCCTCGGCCTGGGCCTCCAGCGCGTCGGCAGCGGACTCCACCGCGTAGTCCTTCTTGCGGCGTCCGGAGAGCATCTCGACGGAGCCGGCGACGATCTCGGTCTTCCAGTGCCGGATCTTCTTGTCGTCCTCCCACTGGCGGGTCTGGATCCGACCCTCGACCGCCACCAGCTGGCCCTTCCCGAGATACTGCGAGCAGATCTCCGCGAGCCGATCCCAGGTCACCACGTTGTGATATTCGGCCTTCTCGGTCCCGCCGCGGTAGTCGTGGGTCGCGATCGCGAACTGCGTGACCGTCCTGCCGTTCGCGAGCGACCGGAGCTCCGGGTCC
>JAJYGK010000115.1 GCA_021790715.1 Chloroflexota bacterium | reverse complement strand
GGGGAGCTGACGCCGGACGTGGCGCCGGCGGAGCGGGTGCCGCTGGAGGGGCCGCCGCGGGCCGGTCCGGCTGCGCGCTGGTCGCCCTCGCGCTCCTGGCACTGGTCGCCTTCGCGGGCCTGGCGCAACTCGGTGGCCGCGCGGACGGCAACCCTCACGGATAGTGCCGAACAGGCGGACGGGGGTGCCACACGGCCCGTGTCATCGCGGCGCCGCGATCCGATCATGGGCCTGCGTCCATGACATCCCAGCCATCCCTCCGTCCCGACACGCCCTCGTCATCGTCGCCTGAGCCGGGCTCGAGCGCCGGCGTGCTGCTCATGGCGTACGGCGGGCCCGAACGGCTCGAGGACGTCGAGGCCTACTACACGGACATCCGGCACGGCGCACCGCCGCCGCCGGAGCTCCTGGGCGAGCTGGTCGCCCGGTACCGCGCCATCGGGGGCGGGTCGCCGCTTCCGCGCATCGTCGAGCGGCAGCGGGCGGCGCTCGCCGACGAACTCGCGCGGCGCGGCCGGGAGATGCCGGTCAGGGTCGGCATGCGGCACACGGAACCGCGCATCGCCCGGGCGGTGGAGGCGCTGGCCGGCGACGGGCTCGAACGGATCGTCGGGCTGGCGCTGGCGCCCCAGCGATCCCCGTCGATCGTCGGGTACGCGCAGGCGGCCACGGCGGCGCTCGAGCGGCTCGGCGCCGGCGCGCCCCGGCTGACGATGGTCGAATCGTGGCACGAGGAGCCGCGCCTGGTCGAGGCGCTGGCTGCCGCCACGCGGGACGCGCTCGCATCCGCGGCAGGCGCGGCCCGCCCGTGGGTGCTGTTCACCGCCCACAGCCTGCCCGAGCGGCTCGGTCAAGAGGCCGAGGCGTACCGGTCGGAGGTGGAGCGGACCGCGGCGCTGGTCGCCGCCCGCGCCGGGGTCGGGCGGTGGAGCGTCGCCCTGCAGAGCGCCGGGCGCACCGGCGAATCGTGGCTCGGCCCCGAGCTGCGCTCGGAGATCCGCCGGCTGGCCGGGGAGGGGACGGACGTCGTGGTCGTCTGTCCGGTCGGGTTCGTCTCCGATCACCTGGAGGTCCTGTACGACATCGACATCGACGCCCGTGCGGTGGCGCACGGTGCCGGAGCGCGCCTGGTCCGGGCGCGCTCGATGAACGACGATCCCGTCTTCGTGGCCGCGCTCGCCGACGTGGTGGAGCGCGCCCTCGACCCGATACCGAACGGAGGAGATGCATGAACGAGCACGGCAGCGACCGCGCGATGCCGCCGGCAGTCGGCGCCGTCCGCCCCACCGGCTACGTCTTCGAGCGCGCACCGATGCTCGTCTACTGGGAGACGACGCGCTCCTGCGGCCTCGCCTGCCGGCACTGCCGTGCCGTGGCCGTCCCCGACCGCAGCCCGGCCGAGCTCTCCACGGACGAGGGGATCGGGCTGCTCGACGCGATCACCGGGTTCGGCAGGCCGTATCCCCACGTCGTCTTCACCGGCGGCGACCCGCTGCGGCGCCCCGACCTCGAGCAGCTCGTGCGTGCCGCGACCGCGCGCGGGATCGGCGCCTCGCTCGCCCCGTCGGCGACGACCGACATGACCGTCGGCCGGCTCGCCGCCCTCCGCGAGGCCGGCATCCAGACCATGTCGCTGAGCATCGACGGCTCCGACGCGGCCCGCCACGACGGCTTCCGCGGCGTTCCCGGTACGTTCGACACGACGATGCGCGCCGTGGGGTGGGCCCACGCCGTCGGTCTGTCGCTGCAGATCAACACGCTCGTCACGTCCGAGACGCTGCCCGACCTGCCCGCCCTGTACGAGCTCATGAAGCGGATGGGGATCCTGCGCTGGAGCCTCTTCTTCCTGATCGGGGTCGGGCGCGGTGCCGACCTGCGCGAGATCACGCCGGGCGAATCGGAGCGGCTCAACCACTGGCTCTACGACCTGTCGAAGGAGTCGCCGTTCGAGATCAAGACCACCGAGGCGACGCACTACCGCCGCGTCGCCATCCGGCGCATGCGCGAGGACGGGCGCTCGGACGCGGAGATCGCCCGGACGTCGGTCGGCCGCGGGTTCGGCGTGCGCGACGGCAACGGGATCATGTTCGTCTCCGACGACGGCTCGATCTACCCGTCGGGCTTCCTCCCGCTCGCGGCCGGCAACGTGCGGCACGACGATCTCGTCCGCGTGTACCGCGAGCACCCGCTGTTCCGCAGCCTGCGGGACGTCTCGACGTTCCGTGGTCGCTGCGGTCGCTGCGAGTACCTCGAGCTGTGCGGCGGGTCCAGGTCGCGCGCCTGGGCGGCGACCGGCGACCCGCTGGAGGCCGACCCGCTCTGCCCGTACGTGCCCCATTCGAGCGGCGAGCCGGCCGAACGGGCGTTCGCCGTCGCGTCGTGAGCGTCGCGCCCGGCCCGCCGCCCTCGCCACCCCCGTCGCCCCCGTCGTCCGACCCGCCCAGGCCGGCCCTGCCGATCGCCGATCCGCCGCCCGCCCCCGTGGCGACGGATTCCGCCCCGATCCCCGGCCCCACCGCGTCCGCGACCCCGGGCCGCGGGGGCGTGCTCGTGGTCGGCGGCGGCATCAGCGGGCTCGCCGCGGCATGGGAGCTGTCGCGGGCCGGGATCCGGACGATCGTCGTCGAGGCCACGGAGCGGCTGGGCGGCAAGCTGCGCACGGAGCGGATCGACGGGTTCCTCGTCGAGGCCGGGCCGGATTCGTTCGTCTCGTACCGGCCGGCCGCGCTGCAGCTCGCCGCGGAGCTCGGGATCTCCGGCGACGTCGTCGTCCCCCTCGAGCCGCGGCGCGTCCTCATCCGCACCGGGGGCACGTTCCGGGCCATGCCCCAGGACATGGGCCTGGTGCTCCCCACGCGCGTCATGCCGTTCCTGACAACGCCCCTCTTCTCGCCCGTCGAGAAGCTGCGCATGGGGCTGGACCTGGTCCTGCCGCGACGCGACCTCGAGCGCGACGTGGCCGTCGGCACATACCTGCGCGCTCGCCTCGGACCGGCCCTCGTGCGGCGGCTCGCGGAGCCCCTGATCGGCGGCGTCTACGGCACCCCGATCGACGAGCTGAGCCTGCACGCCGTCGTGCCGCAGCTCCGCGACGCGAACCGCGACCACCGCAGCCTGCTCCTCGCCAGTCTCGCCTCCCGCCGGGCGTCCCGGCCCGGGAGGTCGCAGGCGGCCGGGACGCGGCGACTGCCGCCATTCGTCACCTTCGCCGGCGGCGTTGGCCAGCTGGCGGAGTCGCTCGTCGACGCGCTCGGGCGCTCGCCGGACGTCGAGCTCCGGGCCGGTGTCGGCGTGACGGGCCTGGACGTCGACGGCGGGCGGATCGAGGCCGCGCTCGCGACCGGGGAGCGCATCCGGCCCGATGCCGTCGTCGTCGCGGTGCCCGGCCCGGCGGCCGCGGCGCTCCTTCGGCCCACCGTTCCCGCCGCCGCAGACGCCATCGACACCATCCCCCACGGCACCACCGCGGTCGTCACCCTGGCGTACCGGACCGAGCAGTTCGCCGAGCCCCCGCGCACCCACGGGTTCCTGGTCGCGGCCGGCGAGGAGCTCACGCTCGACGCCTGCACGGTCAGCTCGGCCAAGTGGCCGGGTCGCGCTCCCGCGGGGACCGTCCTGCTGCGTGCGTTCCTCGGCTCGCGGTCGGGGCGTGCGCCCGGGATGCGCGACGACGAGCTGCGTGCCGCGGTCGAGGCCGACATCGCCGCGACGATGGGGGCGCACGGCCGCCCGATCATGGCCCACGTCAGCCGCTGGACCGGCCAGATGCCGCAGTACACCGTCGGCCACCTCGAGCGGGTCGCGGCGGCCGAGGCCGCGCTGGCGCGGCTCCCCCGGGTGCAGCTCGCCGGCGCGCCGTACCGTGGCGTGGGGATCCCGGACTGCGTGTCGCAGGGCCGCTCGGCAGCCTCCCGGATCCGGGCCGCGCTCGACGGGCAGGCGGCCGCGGAAGACATTCCCGGAGGTCGCGTCGCCGGAGATCATGCCCCCGGGGACGCCGCGAGCGGGACCGACGCCTCCGCCGGCCCGGACGCCCTGCCCCGGCACGATGCAACCGCGGCGCAACGCATGTCCGCCTGACACGACGCCTGCCGTCGCCGGGCTCCCCGACGATGGGGCGGCGACGGGATCCAGCACACGGGGGAGATGGCGATGACCGAGGGAGGCGGCCGACCCGCGGCCGCGCACGAGCTCGCGCTCGTGCCGCACACGCACTGGGACCGCGAGTGGTACCTCCCGTTCCAGGCGTTCCGCGTCCGGCTCGTGGAGATGATCGACCGCGTCCTCGACGAGCTCGAGGCCGACCCGGGCTTCGCGTTCACCCTCGACGGGCAGCTCGCGACGGTGGACGACTACCTGGCGATCCGTCCGGGCCAGGAGACGCGCATCCGCCGCCTGGTCGCCGAGGGACGCCTGGCCGT
>JAJYGK010000020.1 GCA_021790715.1 Chloroflexota bacterium | reverse complement strand
CGACGTCGGGCGCGTGCTCGATGCGCTCATCCCGCTCGTGGCCGCGAGACAGCCGGAGGACCGTGCCGAGTACTTCGACGAGCTGGCCGACTGGCGCCGCGGATCCGAGGCGCGCAGCTGGCACGGATCCGGCGCGTGGCGCGACGGGCTGCTGTCGGCCGACTACGTGGTCGAGCAGATCGGCGCCGCCGCGAACCACGACGCGACCCTGGTCGCCGACGTCGGGCAGAACCAGATGTGGGTGGCGCGCTACGGCGGGTTCCGGAGGCCGCACTCGCACCTGAGCTCCGGCGGCCTGGGCACGATGGGCTACGCGCTGCCGGCCGCGATGGGCGCGGCCGTCGGCCGGCCCGACAAGGAGACCTGGGCGATCTGCGGCGACGGTGGGTTCCAGATGACGATGCAGCAGCTCGGCACCCTCGTCCAGGAGCACATCCCGGTCAAGATCGCCATCCTCGACAACACCAAGCTCGGCATGATCCGGCAGTGGCAGGAGCTGATCTACGCCGGCAACTACCACTCCTCGCACCTCATGGGGCCGGACTACCTGAAGCTCGCCGAGGCGTACGGGATCGCGGCGTTCCGCGCCACGACACCCGACGAGGTGCCGGCGGCGATCGAGGCCGCGCGGGCGATCGACGGCCCGGCGCTGGTCCACTTCCGCATCGCCGACGAGCAGAACGTCTTCCCGTTCATGCCGGCCGGCAAGGGGCTGTCGGACCTGATCGAGGAGTGGGGAGGGGCCGACGAATGACCGAGCAGACGACCACCACCCCCGCGACGCGCGAGGTGCCGGGGACCGGGGTCGGCCACCGCCACATCCTGGTCGCGGTCGTGAACAACCGGCCCGGCGTCCTGAACCGGGTCGCGAGCCTCATGCGCGCCCGCAACTTCAACATCGACTCGCTCGCGGTCGGGCACACCGAGCGCCCCGACGTCAGCCGCATGACGATCACCCTCCGCGGCGACGACGTGGCGATCGAGCAGGCGGCCAAGCAGCTCTACAAGCTGATCGACGTCCTCAAGGTCCAGGACGTCACGAACGAGCCCCGCATCGAGCACGAGCTCGCGCTCATCAAGGTCCGTGCCACCAACAGCACGCGGGCCGAGGTGCTGAAGATCGTCGAGCTCTACAAGGGGCGCGTGGTCGACGTGGCGGCGGACTCCGTGATCGTCGAGGCGACGGGGACCGAGGAGGAGATCGACGCGCTCGTCGCGCTCGTCGGGGGCTTCGGGATCAGGGAGATGGTCCGGACCGGCACCACGGTGATGGTGCGCGGCCCACAGGTGGTGGAATACGAGGGAGTGGCCAAGTGACGGCGCGCATGTACTACGACGCGGACGCGGACCCGGCGGCGCTGCGCGACCGGACGGTCGCGATCATCGGGTACGGGAGCCAGGGGCACGCGCACGCGCTGAACCTGCGCGATTCCGGCGTGGACGTCGTCGTCGGCCTCGCGCCGAACAGCAAGAGCCGATCGATCGCCGCCGAGGCCGGGCTCCGCGTGGCCGACGTCGCGGACGCGGTCCGCCGGGCCGACTCGATCATGATCCTGGTGCCGGACACGGCGCAGAGGGCCGTCTACGACGCGGAGATCGCGCCGAACCTGCGCGAGGGCCAGCTCCTGCTGTTCGCGCACGGCTTCAACATCCACTTCGGGCTGATCGACCCGCCCGGCGGCGTCGACGTGGGGATGGTCGCGCCCAAGGGCCCCGGCCACCTCGTCCGCTCCGTCTACGTGGAGGGCGGCGGCGTGCCCGCGCTCTTCGCCGTGCACCGCGACGCCTCCGGGACCGCGCGCGCCCGCGTCTTCGCGTACGCCCGCGCGCTCGGCGCGACGCGTGCCGGCGTCCTCGAGACGACGTTCGCGGAGGAGACCGAGACCGACCTCTTCGGCGAGCAGGCCGTCCTGTGCGGCGGCGTCTCCAACCTCGTCAAGAACGGCTTCGAGACGCTCGTCGAGGCCGGCTACCAGCCGGAGCTCGCGTACTTCGAGGTCATGCACGAGCTGAAGCTCATCGTCGACCTGATGTACCGCGGCGGCCTCAACTTCATGCGCTTCAGCGTGAGCGACACCGCGGAGTACGGCGACTACGTCTCCGGCCCGCGGATCGTGGACGACCACGTGCGGCAGACGATGCGGCAGGTGCTCTCCGAGATCCAGGACGGCACGTTCGCGCGGAAGTGGATCGCCGAGAACGAGGCGGGACGGCCCGAGTTCGAGCGGCTGCGCCGCCGCGACCAGGACCACCAGATCGAGCGGGTGGGGGCGGAGCTGCGCTCGAAGATGCGCTGGCTGAACCCCGTGGAGGTGCGCCCCGAGCAGGCGCAGGCCTCCGCCGAGAGCTCACGAGGGGAGGCGGGACGATGACCGCAGAGGGCGCCGTACCCGGCGTACCCGCCGCGGGTGCGGGACCGCGCGAGGGGTTCGTGCCGGGTCACCGCGGAGTGGCACCGGGACGGATCCGCATCTTCGACACCACCCTGCGCGACGGCGAGCAGGCCCCCGGTGCCGGCCTCACCGCCGCGGAGAAGCTCGAGGTGGCCAGGGCACTCGTCCGCCTGGACGTCGACGTGATCGAGGCGGGCTTCCCCGCCTCGTCGCCGGGCGAGTTCGATGCGGTCCACCGGATCGCGCAGGAGACCCGCGGCGTGGCCATCGCGGCCCTGGCCCGCTGCCGGGACGGCGACCCGCAGCGCGCCGTGGAGGCGATCCGCGTCGCCGAGCGACCGCACCTGCACGTGTTCATCGCGACCAGCGACATCCACCTCAAGCACAAGCTGCGCATGACCCGCGACGAGGCGCTCGCCGCCGCCGTGCAGTGGGTCCGGTACGGGCGCGAGGAGCTCGGGCGCGACGCGGAGGTCGAGTTCAGCGCCGAGGACGCGAGCCGGACCGACGTCGACTTCCTGCTGCGGGTGTACGAGGCGGTCGTCGAGGCCGGGGCATCCACCGTCAACATCCCGGACACGGTCGGCTACGCCATCCCGGCGGAGTTCGGCGCGCTCGTCGGCCGGGTGGTCGAGCGGGTCGGGCCGGGCGCCGTCGTCAGCGTCCACTGCCACAACGACCTCGGCCTCGCGACGGCGAACACGCTCGCGGCCGTGCAGGCCGGGGCCCGACAGCTCGAGGTCACCGTCAACGGCCTCGGCGAGCGGGCCGGCAACGCCTCCCTCGAGGAGGTCGTGATGGCGCTGCGCACGCGGCCGACGCAGTTCGGCGGCCTGTCGACGCGCGTCCAGACCGAGCAGATCATGAACGCGAGCCGGCTGGTGAGCTACCTCACCGGCTTCGTCGTCCAGCCCAACAAGGCGATCGTGGGCGGCAACGCCTTCGCCCACGAGTCCGGGATCCACCAGGACGGCGTCATCAAGAACCCCCTCACGTACGAGATCATGACCCCGCAGTCGATCGGGCTGGCGGGCAGCACGCTCTCGATCGGCAAGCTGTCCGGGCGGCGCGGCCTGCAGACGAAGCTGCACGAGCTCGGCTTCGAGCTGGAAGGCGACGCCCTCGACACCGTCTACCGGCAGGCGATCGCGCTGGCCGACGCCAAGAAGGACGTCACCGACGCGGACCTGGTCGCGCTCGTGGGGCAGCAGGCGACGGAGGTCACCGACGGCATCGAGCTCGAGTCCTGGAACGTGACGAGCTCGCACGGGGGCCGCTCGACCGGCACCGTGTCGCTGTGCGTCGGCGACGAGGCGCGCCAGGCGGAGGCGACCGGGAACGGCCCGGTCGACGCGCTCTTCCGCGCCGTGGACCAGGCGCTCGAGCCGATCGTGGGCTGGCGCCAGGTCCTCGACGAGTACGAGATCCGGGCGGTCACGGCCGGCGAGGATGCGCAGGGCACCACGCTCGTGCGCTGCCACCGGTCGACGGACCTGCGGCTGCCGCCGGCGATCGCGTCGGGGCACGGCCTCTCGACGAACATCATCGAGTCGTCGCTCGAGGCGTACATCACGGCCGCCAACAAGCTCCGGGCTGCGGCCCTCGCGGCGGAGCGGGACGGCGGGTCCTCGGCCGAGGCCGGGACCGTGCCGGCGGACCGGCTGCCGTGACGGGCGGGGCAGCACGCGGGGGCACCGGCGGGCCGGGGATGACCTACCGCGTCGTCGCCATCCCGGGCGACGGCGTCGGGCCGGAGGTCGTGGGTGCCGGGCGCCGCGTGCTCGACGCCGCGGCGGAGCGCGGTGGCTTCGCCATCGCGTGGCAGGAGCTGACGATCGGCGGCGCGGCCATCGATGCCTACGGCGTGCCGATCCGCGACGGCGACCTGGAGGCGTGCCGCGACGCCGACGCGGTCTACCTCGGCGCGGTCGGGGGGCCGCGCTGGGACGACCCGAACGCGGCCGTGCGCCCGGAGCAGGCGCTGTTCGCGCTGCGGGGCGGGCTCGAGCTGTTCGCCAACCTGCGGCCC
>JAJYGK010000069.1 GCA_021790715.1 Chloroflexota bacterium | reverse complement strand
GACGGCGGTCGCCCGCACGCCGTCGGCGCGCAGCGCCGCCAGCCGGGCGTCGGCGCGCTCGCGCGAGCGCCCGAACACGGCGACCGCGGCGCCGGCCGAGCCCAGGCCGTGGCACAGCGCCCCGCCGAGCACACCCGTCCCGCCGATCACCGCGGCGACGTGGCCCGTCAGGTCGAACAGGTCGGCTCCGGGGGCGCTCATGTCCCGCTTCCCGCCACCCACGCGTGCGCCGGATCGACGTACGGGATCATCTGCCGGCCCTGGCCCGCCATGATCCAGAGGTAGTACAGCGCGTAGCCGGGGGCGGCCGCGACGGGATGGAAGCCGGAGCGGATGACCGCCACGTCGTCGTCGCCGACCACGAAGGCCTCGCGTGTTCCGGCGCCGTAGCGGACCTGCACGCCGAACCCGCCCGGCGGGTCGACGCGGAACAGGTACACCTCCTCGAGTGCCACTTCCTCCGGTGGCCGCTCCTCGTCGTGCTTGTGCGGCGGGTACGACGACCAGTTGCCGGGATCGTTGATCGTCTCGCCGGCCAGCAGGCGCCCGGCGGGCTGCTCGGGACCGAGCAGCGTCCGCACCGTGCGGCGCCAGGTGGCGCGGCCCACCTCGGCAACCCGCTGCTCGTCCGGGCCGATGATCCGCGCCGGTGTCGACGTGCCGCGGGCTGCCGCGGTCGCGAGCGCGATCTGTGCCGGCTCGAGCGCCACGAGCCGGACCGCGGTCTGCGGCGGGACGAGCACGGCGTGGCCCGGCCCCTCGAACACGGAGTGACGGCCTCCGGCCGCTCCCAGTCGCGTGCCGTCGACGGTCACGTCGATGCGGCCGGACAGGACGACGGCCAGCAGTTCCTCCTCGCCCAGACGCCGCTCGATCGCCTCCCCGGCGGCCAGGTCCGCCAGATCGAGGCCGATGACGTCCGAATCGCGTCCCGGCACGACCAGGGTCCGGATCACCGTCCCTGCCTCCCGGTCACGTCGCCTGCCGTCAGCACCGACCCGCCGCCGACGCCCGCGGCCGACTCGCGCAGCTTCACCAGCGCATAGGGGCGCACCCGGTAGCCGGTCCAGGTTCCCGACGTCCAGTAGACGTCGCGCTCGGCCAGTACGCGTGCCTCCGCCTCGCCCGGCACGCGCACGACGATGAAGGCCGATTCGACGTCGCCGAGCGCCCCGCCGAACACGATCACGCCCTCGCGCACGAGCCGCTCGAAGTTCTCGAGGTGCGCGCGGCGATACGGTTCGCGACGCCGTCGCCCGTCCGCCACGTACTCCGCCTCGATCGCCCAGAGCTCCTCGACCTCGAGCCCGGCCGGAATCGTGTCGGCGTCCATCCTGTCCCTCCGTCGTGCCTGATGGCACCCATGATGCGACGACGCCGGGAGTTCCGCCGCAGCGCCGCCTCGCGCAGACGGCCGTCGCGGTCATATACTTGTCATGCGACAATTACCGTCCTGCCGACGCAGGGCGGGGATGGCGCACGAGGAAGGTCGGAACGGGCGTGGATCGGTCGGACGGAGGATCGAATGCGATGACGCACGTCGTCGGATCGGGCAAGGAGGTCGTGAACGACGGGGCGGTCGACGGGGCGGTCGACGGGGCGGTCGTGGATGCGGTCGAGCGGCTGGTCTCCGCGTCCGTCGGACTGACGAGCCGCGTGCTGGCCGATCGCGGCACCCCATCGGAGATGACGCTCGCCCAGCTGCGGGTGCTCGTCCTCGCCGGGACCGCGGCCGACGGGCTCCCGGTGGGCGAGATCGCGACGCGGGTCGGGGCCTCGGCTCCGTCGGCGAGCCGGCTCGTGCGGCGCCTGGAGCGACAGGCGCTCGTCGACGTGACGCGGGACCCGCAGGACCGCCGCGTGGCGCGCGTGCGCGTGACGCCGCAGGGAGCCGCCCGGCGGAGCGCGATCATCGAGCGACGGCGGGCGCTCATCCGCGAGGGGCTGGAACGCCGGGCCGGTCCCCTGCCGGCCGGGATGGCGGCCGCGCTGGAGCGGGTGGCCGAGGCGCTGGAGCCGTACGCGTGATCGACGGCGGAGGTGCGGCGAGGGGGGCGTCGCCACGCCCGGAGGCGCTCGGCGACTTCACGATGTCGCCGGATGCGCTGCGGCTGATCCCGCTCGCGCTGGTCGCCGGCGCGCTGGCGACCGGCATCGCGCTCGTCCTGCTCGACCTGATCGGGCTTGTCACCAACCTCGCGTACCGGGGGACGCTCGACCCGCGCCTCCTGCCGCCGGAGGTCCGGACCCTCGGGGCACTCTCGATCCTGGTGCCGGTCGCGGGCGGTCTCGTCATCGGCCTCATGGCCCGGTTCGGCTCCGAGCGGATCCGCGGCCACGGCATCCCCGAGGCGATGGAGACGATCCTGGTCGGCGGCAGCCGCGTGGAGCCGCGGCTCGCCGTGCTGAAGCCGATCTCCAGCGCGATCAGCATCGGGACGGGCGGCCCGTTCGGCGCCGAGGGACCCATCATCCTGACCGGTGGCGCGTTCGGGTCGCTCGTGGGCCAGCTCTTCCGGCTGAGCGCCGCCGAGCGGAAGACCCTCCTCGTCGCCGGCGCCGCGGCCGGCATGACCGCGGTCTTCGGCACGCCGATCGCATCGGTCCTCCTGGCGGTCGAGCTGCTGCTGTTCGAGTGGAAACCGCGCTCGCTGATCCCCGTCGCGGCTGCCAGCGCGATCGCCGAGGCGCTGCGGCTCCGGCTCGCCGCCGCCGGACTCGTCGCGGCGGCACCCCTCTTCCCGGTCCCGCCCCATCCGGCCATGGGCGACGCGGGCCTCCTCGCGTCCGTCGTGCTCGGCCTGGTCGAGGGCGGCGTGGCCTGGGTCCTGACGATCGCCGTGTACGGCGCCGAGGACGCCTTCCGCCGCCTGCCGATCCACTGGATGTGGTGGCCGGTCATCGGCGGCTTCTTCGTCGGCGTCGGCGGCCTCATCGACCCGCGTGCGCTCGGCGTCGGATACGGCACGATCCGCGCGGAGCTCGCCGGCCAGATCCTCGTGTCCGGCCTCGTCGCCCTGCTCGTCGTCAAGCTGCTGATCTGGGCGATCGCGCTCGGGTCCGGCACCAGCGGCGGGATCCTGGCGCCGCTCCTCATGATGGGCGCCGCCGTCGGCGGGATCCTCGCGCCGTGGCTGCCCGGCGCGACGCCGGAGACGTGGGCCCTGGTGGGGATGGGCGCGGCGCTGGCCGGCGTCACGCGCTCCCCGTTCACCGGCGTGATCTTCGCCTTCGAGCTGACGGGCGACGGCGCGAGCCTGCTCCCCCTCCTCATCGCCTGCGTCACCGCGGATCTCGTCAGCGTCCTCGTGCTGCGCCGCTCGATCCTCACCGAGAAGGTCGCGCGGCGTGGGTTCCACGTCATGCGCGAGTACGGCGTGGACCCGCTCGAGGCCCTGCTGGTGCGGGACGTCATGGCCACCCACGCCGTCACGGCGGACCCGTCGCAGCCGATCGGGACACTGGCCGCCGCGCGCGGGCCCGACGCGCGCCAGGTGCAGCGCCTCTACCCGGTGATCGACGGCGAGCGGCGGCTGCTCGGCGTCGTCTCGAGCCGCGACCTCGAGGCGGCCCTGGCCGGCGGCCGGAGGCAGGCGCCGGTGGAGGCCGTCATGACGCGGCGCGTCGTTGTCGCCTACCCCGACGAGACCCTCCGCCAGGTCGCCGACCGCATGGCGACGACGCGCCTGCGGGTCCTTCCGGTCGTGGAGCGGGAGGACGGGGCGCGGCTGCGCGGCCTGGTGAGCCAGCTGGACCTCCTGCGCGCGCGCGACCGCCTGCTGGTCGAGGAGCGGGAGCGGGAGCGGGTGCTGCGCGTGCGGCCGCCGGCCGGCCTGGCGGCGGTGCTCGCGTCACGGCGGCTCCGTGCGGGCCTCGCGGCACCGGCCCCGCGCACCGGCGGCGAGGGCGGCCGAGAGGACTGAGCGGACAGGCTGGACGGCCCACGGGTCCCGGCCGACGGACGCCTCTCGACGGCCGGCGATGCCGCCGGGGCGCAGGCGCCCCGGCGGTGCGTCAGGTCTCGGCAGCGGACTCCGGGGGGACGAGGCGGTACCCGGCGCCGCGCACCGTCTGCAGCAGCGGCGCGCAGCCGGGCGCGTTCAGCTTGCGACGCAGGTACCCCACGTACACGTCGACGATGTTGCTGCCCGGGTCGAAGTCGTACTCCCACACGCGGTCGAGGATGCGCGCGCGCGACAGCACCTGGTGCGGATGACGCATCAACAGCTCGAGCAGCGCCCACTCGCGCGGCGCGAGGTCGATCCGCCTGTCCCCGCGCCAGGCGACCTTCGTCAGCAGATCGAGGCGCAGATCGCCCACGACGAGCACTGAGGCGGCCGACTGGTCGCGCGCCCGCAGGGCGGCCCGCATGCGCGCGAGCAGCTCCTCGAAATGGAACGGCTTCGTGATGTAGTCGGCGGCGCCGGCGTCC
>JAJYGK010000102.1 GCA_021790715.1 Chloroflexota bacterium | reverse complement strand
ACGACGCCACCACGAGGCGCGCGAGGTCGAGCTGGAGCGCATCGCCCGACAGGCGGGCGCGGAGCACCGCGGACTCGGCGGCGTACAGCGCGATCGCCAGGTCCGCGAGCCGGTACAGCACCTCCTGCTCCTCGTCGAGCCGCTCGCCGTAGCGCTGCACGGCGGTCCCGGCGGCCACGAGCAGCGCGATGCGCATGGCGCGCACCTGGCGCAGCTCCTCGTCCAGCGGCGCGCCGTCCTCGATCGGCGGCTCGGGCGAGATCAGCGCCTCGCCGGCCCGGGTCGCGGGCCCGAGCAGGTCGAGCCGGCCGCGCATCGCCCGCCGCAGCAGCATGCCGGGCACGAGCAGCCGGTTGACCTCGTTGGTGCCCTCCCAGATCTGGTGGATGCGCGCGTCGCGGTACATCGCCGCCACGCCGCCGTCCTCGACGTACCCGTACCCGCCCATCAGCTGGAGGAGGTCGTCGACGACGGCGATCAGGCCGTCCGAGGCAAGCACCTTGGCGATCGAGCACTCGATCGCGTATTCCTCGAGCGCGGCACGCGCCTGCTCGGCGTCGCCGTGTGCGCCCGCCAGGCGCCCGTCGATGAGCCCGGCGCTGCGGTACGTCGCCGACTCGACCGCGTACGTCCGCTCGGCCATCGTCGCGAGGCGCTCCGCGGTGAGCGGGAAGTCCAGCAGGCGGCGGCCGAAGAGGCGCCGGTCGGCCGCGTAGGCGAGCGCGCGGTCGATCGCCGGCCGCATCCCGCCCAGGCACCCGGCGGCGAGCTTGAAGCGGCCGACGTTCAGCACGTTGTACGCGACGATGTGCCCACGCCCGATCTCGCCGAGGACGTTCCCGACCGGGACGCGCGCGTCCGTGAGGGTGAGCGCGCAGGTCGACGAGCCGCGCACGCCGAGCTTGTGCTCCTCCGGCTCGACGGTGAGCCCCGGCGTGTCGCGCGGCACGAGGAAGGCCGTGAACTGCTCGCCGCCCACCTTCGCGTACAGCGTGAAGAGGTCCGCGAACCCGGCGTTCGTGATGAACTGCTTGCCGCCGTTCAGCAGGTAGTGCGTGCCGTCCGGCGACAGGTCGGCGCGCGTCCGGATCCCCTGGGCGTCGGAGCCGGCACCCGGTTCCGTGAGCGCGTAGGCGGCCACGATCGACCCATCGGCGAGGCCCGGCAGCCAGCGCCGGCGCTGCTCCTCGGTGCCGAAGAAGACGAGCGGCAGCGACCCGATCCCCACGTGGGCGCCGTACGTCACCGCGAAGCTGCCGGACTCGGCCAGCCCCTCACTGACCAGCAGCGACGTCACCTTGTCGAGCCCGGCGCCGCCGTACGCCTCCGGGATGTCGATGCCGAGGTAGCCCTGCTCGCCGAGTTCGCGCAGCAGCGCACGGTGCGTTGCGTAGTCGCGCGCCTCGACCGCGTCGCGTCGCGGCGCGACCGCCCGCTCGACGAACTCCCCGACCGCGTCGCGGATCGCGCGCTGCATGTCGTCGAGGCGCTCCGGCGTGAAGACATCGTCGGGTTCGGCCGCCCGGACGACGAACGCCCCGCCCGGAGCCGGGGGGCGGGGAACGGCGCTCTGCGCCTCCGCCGGAGCCGTGCCAAGATCCGTCATGCCGCCGCCTCCCCTGTCGCCCGGGCCGCGGCCGTCGCGGCCACCTCCCCGGTCGCGTGTCCGTGATCGTCCGCGCCGCTCGCAGGTCCCGACGCCTGCCGGCGTTCGCGCCGGCGCGCCGCCTGTGCGAACGGATCGCCGTCCAGGCGCTCGATGATCCCGGCCGCCCCCTGACCGCCGCCGACGCACATCGTGACCAGCCCGTACCGCGCGCCGCGCCGGGCCAGCTCGTGGATGATCTGCGTCGAGAGCTTCGCGCCGGTCGCGCCGAGCGGGTGCCCCAGCGCGATCGCGCCGCCGTTCACGTTCGTGCGCTCCTCGTCCAGGCCGAGCGCCCGGATGACGGCCGAGACCTGCGCGGCGAACGCCTCGTTGAGCTCGACCAGGTCGATCTCCGCGAGCGACAGCCCGGCCTGCCGCAGCGCCTTCGGCACCGCGTCCACAGGGCCGATCCCCATCACCTCCGGCGAAACCCCCACCGTCGCGTACGCCACCAGCCGGGCCAGTGGCCGGAGCCCGAGCGCCGCCGCCCGCTCGCCGCTCATCACGACGAGCGCCGCCGCGCCGTCGCTCATCTGCGAGCTGTTGCCGGCCGTCACGGAACCGGCGCGCGCGAAGACGGGCCGCAGCGCGGCGAGCGCGGCCTCGTCGGTCTCGCGCCGGATCCCCTCGTCGGCGGCGAACTCGTGCGCGTCCACCGCCGGCCGCCCCGATCTGACGACGGTCCGCCGCGCCGTCACGGGCACCACCTCGTCGGCGAAGCGCCCCCCGTCCTGCGCGGCCGCGGCCCGTCGATGCGAGCGAAGCGCCCACGCGTCCTGGTCCTCGCGCGAGACGACGTACCGGCGCGCCACCTCCTCGGCGGTCAGGCCCATCGAGAGGTACACGTCGGGCCACGCGGCGGTGAGCGCGGGGCTCGGCGCGAAGTGGTGGCCGGTCATGGGGACGGCCGACATCGACTCCATCCCGCCGGCGACCACGACGTCGGCCTGCCCCGATGCGACCGACTGCGTCGCGATCGCGAGCGCCTGGAGCCCGGACGCGCAGAACCGGTTGACGGTCATGGCCGAGACGCCGACCGGGAGCCCCGCGGCGAGGGCCACCGGCCGGGCCGCGTTGAGCCCCTGGTCGCCTTCCGGCATCGCGCAGCCGAGGACGACGTCCTCGACCTCCGCCGGGTCCAGCTCCGGGACCCGTGCGAGCGCCTCCCGGACGGCGGTCGCCGCCAGTTCGTCGGCACGCGTCTCACGCAGCGCCCCGCGGGGCGCCCGCCCCACCGCCGTGCGGACCGCGCTCACGATCACCGCATCCCGCATCGTCCGCTCCTCTAGTTCCGCAGCGGCTTGCCGGCCTTCAGGAAGTGCCGGATCCGGTCACGGGTCTTCGCCTGTCCCAGCAACCGCAGGAACGTCTCGCGCTCGAGGCCGAGCAGGTGGTCCGCGTCGACCTCCGTGCCCTCGGCGACGTCGCCGCCGCACATGACGCGCGCCAGCGACAGCGCGAGCTCCCGGTCGTACTCGCTGATGTACCCGCCGGCGAGCTGGTTCCACGTCAGCGATTCCGCGGCCGCGATCCCCCGGCGCCCGAGCACGGCGATCGGCCGCTCGGCCGGCGGCCGGTACCCGGTCTCGAGCAGGGCTCGCCCGACCGTCAGCGCGTCGGCCACGATGCGGTCCGGATCGATCGAGATCGCATCCTCCGCGCGCAGCAGGCCCAGCCGACGGGCGTCCTCCGCGCCGCTGCTCACCTTCGCGGTGGCGATCGCCTCGAACGCCCGCGCAAAGGCCGGGAAGGCATCCCCCCAGGCCCCGCCCGGGTTCAGCGCCGCCGCGCGTCGCGCCATCTCCGTGGACCCGCCGCCCGCCGGGATGAGCCCCATCCCGAGCTCGACGAACCCGACGTACGTCTCGGCCGCCGCCTGGGTCCGATCGCCCGCGACCGCGATCTCCGCGCCGCCCCCGAGCACGCGCCCCCGGATCGCGGCCACGACCGGCACGGCGGCCTGTCGCAGGCCCCGGGTCGTGGCCTGGAAGCGGCGCGTGACACGTTCGAGCTCGTCCCACTCGTCGTCCTCCGCCTCCATCAGCAGCAGGGCGACGTTGGCGCCCGCGGAGAAGTCGGCGGCATCCGTGGCGACCACGAGGGGCATCCCGCGCTCCTCCGCGATCCCCGTCGCGCGCGCCAGCATCTCGATCGTGTCGACCCCGATGATGTTCAGCTTGCCGTGGAGCTCGAGCACGAGCCCGCTGCCGAGATCGAGCAGGCTGGCAGCCGCGTTCCCGACGATCGCGCCGTGCTCGGCGCGCACGCGGCGGAGCTCGACCACGCGCGGACGCGCGGGGACCGGGATCCGCGTCGCCCCGACGACCGCGGCTCGCTCGGGCGGCCTCCCGTCTCGCTCCACGTCGACGGCGCCTCCGGGCGCCTGCGACCCCGGGCCCTCCTCCACGCCCGGGGTCGCGGCACGGCGGAATGCGGCGAGATCCAGCTGCTGCGTGCCATGCTCGGCATAGAAGCCGCCCGCCGCGCGGGCGGCTCGCGCGAGGGGCACCTCTTCCAGCCCGGCCCGCGCGAGCTGCGAGGCCAGCGGTTCGGGGCCGATGGCGTCCCAGGTCTCGAACGGCCCGCGCTCCCAGCCCATCCCCCAGCGCATCGCGCGGTCCACATCGGCGATCGAGCCGGCGATCCCGGGCGCGGCCCACGCCGCGTACCAGAGCGCGCGGACCAGGCTCTGCCGGACGAACGACGCGGCCGTGTCGCCGTCCGGCGCGGACAGCAGGATCGACAGGCGCTGGGTGGGATCCGCGGCCTGGCGCGCCGTCTCCACGGCGGCGCTGCGGACCCGCCGGC
>JAJYGK010000062.1 GCA_021790715.1 Chloroflexota bacterium | reverse complement strand
CGATCCCGTCGGCGACCTCGTCCGCCCAGCCGACGATGATGCGGTCGGCGTCGGGAAAGCGCTCCCGGGTGGCGAACGCGGGGCGCCCGTCGACCACCACGGTCTCGTACCCGAGCGTGCGCGCGATGTCCACCAGCGGGATCGCGACCTGCACGGCGCCCACGATCACCAGCCGGGGACGGCGGGGGAACGCCTCGACGAAGTACGAGCGTCCGCCGAGCTCGACGGTGCGCGAAGCGCCCCGCAGCAGCGCGTCGGTCGCCTCGCCCCGGAGGCGCGCGTCCAGGTCGGCGTCGCCCGTCGTGCCGTCCAGCCGCCCGTCCTCCCATGCCACGAGACGGTGCGCGACGCGCCCCGCAGCAGCGCGTCGGTCGCCTCGCCCCGGAGGCGCGCGTCCAGGTCGGCGTCGCCCGTCGTGCCGTCCAGCCGCCCGTCCTCCCATGCCACGAGGACGGGCGCGGGCGCCTCGCCCTCCCCCGGGCGGTGCGGCCCGACCTCCTGCCCCGGCGAGTCCGCGGGGAGCGGCGTGATCACGGCCCGAGGCACCGGCGCATCCCGGTCGCCGTCGAGCCCACCGGCGTCGAGCCCGGCGGCGACGCGCGCGGCGGCCTCCGCCTCGGGCCGCACGAACGGCTCCACCAGCACGTCGATGGTGCCCCCGCATGCGAGGCCCACGTCCCATGCCTGCTCGTCGCTGATCCCGTACCGCACGACGCGCGACAGGCCCCGAGACCGCGCGCGCCGGATCTCGTCGGCCGCGGCGCCCTCGACGCAGCCGCCGCTCACGGAGCCGGCGATCCGCCCGTCGGACGCGACGAGCAGGACCGCGCCCTCGGGGCGCGGCGACGAGCCGAACGTCCGGACGACGACCGCCCGGCCGGCCTCGACGCCACCGGCCCGCCAGTCGGCCAGCGTCCCGACGAGCTCCTTCATGCCAGTGCCTCCCCGCTGCGGGTCCGCCCCAAGTGTGCCCGACCTGCCGTGCGCCTGCGCGCGGTCGTGCCGGCCAGCAGCTCCGCCAGCCGCTCCAGGCTGGCGAGGGTCCCGGCCGCGACGAACTCGTCGATCGACGGCAGCGCGGCCGCCATGCCGCCGGCCAGCGGCAGGTACCCCGGCGCGCTCGCGAGCGGGTTCAGCCAGATCAGCCGGTGGCACGCGCGGCGCAGCCGCGCGGTCTCGCGCGCGACGAGCGCCGGGTCGCCGCGGTCCCACCCATCGCTCACCACCACGACCACCGCACTGCTCCGCAGGACCCGGCGCGCCCAATGGCGGTTGAACTCGCGGAAGCAGTCGCCGATCCGGGTCCCGCCGCTCCAGTCGGTGGTGGCTTCGGCCACCCGCGCCAGGGCCCGGTCGCGGTCCCGGTCGTCGAGGAGGCGCGTGACGCGCGTCAGTCGCGTGCCGAACACGAACGCCTCGGTCCGCGCGGCCGACGACGACAGCGCCTGGGAGAACCGCAACAGCAGCCGGGCATGGCGCTCCATCGAGCCGGAGACGTCGCACAGGACGACGAGCGAGCGCGGCCGCCGCGAGCGCCGCTGCCAGACCCACTCCAACGGATCGCCGCCGGTCTTCAGGTTGCGGCGGAGCATGACGCGCGGCGCGAGGACGGCCCCGCGGCGCCCCAGCTCGCGGCGCCGGGTTCGCCGCAGCTCGAGTGACGGGTCCAGCAGGTCGACGAACCGCTCGGCGTCGCGGATCTCGTCGCCGGTCATGCGGTCGAACTGGCGGTGCCGATCCACGCGGTCGCGGCTCCATGCCCGGGGCGCGATGGCGAGCGCGTCGAACTCCCCGGGTGAATCGTCCGCGTCCTCGCGGAGATCGTCGCCTCCCGAGGGGCCGGCGTCTCCGCGGCGCGCCTCGTCGCTCGCCCGTCGCTCCGCCGGTGCGGCCTCGTGCCGCTCGCGATCGGCGAGGAGGGTGGCCGTCGCGGCGGATGCCCGCCCGCCCGCGCGCCGCCAGAAGCGCGCGAAGACGGCGTCGTAGGTCGCGCGATCCTCCCGGCGCCGCACGAAGACCGAGGCGCCGGCCTCGCGGACGTCGTCGCGGGCATCGGGACCGACGAGGTCGAGGGCGCGGGCGAACTCGATGGCCGCGCCCGTGTCGACGACGAGTCCGGCCTCGCGCAGCGCCCGCGCGAAGGCGACGGCGGCGTCGAGCAGGCGGTCCCCGTCGATGCCACGCGGTCCCGGCGTTCCCAGGGGATCGAGCCGGACGACGGGCCGCATGGCCTCAGGCAGCCGGCCCGGGTGCCGCGAGCAGCTCGCGGACCCGCGTCCCGTGCATCGCCGACACGTCCTCCTCGTACTTGAGCAGGACGCCGAGGGTATCGTCGACGAGCGCCGGATCGAGCTCCACGGCGCCGAGCGCCAAGAGCGCCGCGGCCCAGTCGAGCGTCTCCGCGACGCCCGGGACCTTCGTCAGGTCGGCCGACCGCAGGCCGCGCACGAACCGCACGACCTGCCGCGCCAGCGATTCCGGCACGCCGGGCACCCGCGTGCGCACGATCTCGAACTCGCGCTCGGGTCCCGGGTAGTCGATCCAGTGGTAGAAGCAGCGTCGCTTCAGGGCATCGTGGACCTCGCGCGTCCGGTTGGACGTGATGACCACGCGCGGTACTCGCTCGGCGCGGATGGTGCCGACCTCCGGCACGGTCACCTGGAAGTCGGAGAGGATCTCGAGCAGGTACGCCTCGAACTCCTCGTCGGCCCGGTCGATCTCGTCGATCAGCAGGACGGGCGGGCGGCCGTCGTGCGATTCGAGCGCCTGCAGGAGCGGCCGCCGGATCAGGAACTGCGGCCCGAAGATGTCGTGGGGCGTGGCGGCGGCCCCTGCGCCGCGCGCCTCGAGCAGCCGGATCTCGACCATCTGGCGGGCGTAGTCCCACTCGTACACCGCGGTCGTGACGTCCAGCCCCTCGTAGCACTGCAGGCGGATGAGCCGGGTGCCCAGCACGTCGGCGAGCACCTTCGCGAGCTCCGTCTTGCCCACGCCGGCCTCGCCCTCGAGCAGCAGCGGCCGCCCCAGCCGCAGCGCGAGGAACGTGGTCGTGGCGAGCGACCGGTCGCACAGGTACTCCCGGGCACGGAGCGCGTCGATCAGCGCCTGGATCGAGGCCGTGGCCGCGCCGTCGCCGGCCGCGGGCGCGTCCGGGGCCCACTCGCCCTCGGCCTCGGCCACGACGTCCTCGGACGCGGGCGGCATGCCGTCGTTGCCGGCGCCCGCCACCGCCGCATGCGACGGCATCGCGGGCCGCGGGGATCCGGGCCCGGCGATCGCATCGAATGCAGAAGCCGCCGGGAGCGGCCGACCGGGGGACGCTGGGTCGCTCACGGCCGGAATCTACACCGCGCGGCCCCGCGCACCGCCGTCCCTGGGGATGGGGCCGGCCTCCCGGGCCCACGGCTCGCTACCCCTCGGGCGCCTCCAGGTCGCGCGCGTAGGCGGGGAACCGGAACCGCATCGCCCGGACGAGCTCCCCGCCGTGACCCAGCGAGGCCGCCATCCGGGCACTGGCACGTTCGCCGGTCAGCAGGCGGGGCAGCAGGAGGTCGGCCGCCGTCGCCTTCGAGTAGGCGCCGCAGCTCGGCAGCCCGAGCAGATCGGTCGTCCCCACCCGCGCCAGCCAGACCATCGAGCCGGGGTGGGCCGGGACCCCGTGCCGCACGACGCGGCCGCCCAGCCGGTCGATCGCACGGAAGAACGGGTCGGACGGATCGGTCGAGGCGGCACCCGCCGTGAGCACGACGTCGGCGCGCCCCGGGCCGCGCGTGACGCGGCGCAGCTCCCCCTCGACCGCACCCGCGTCGGGGGCGTATGCGATCCCCGCCAGCTCCGAGCCGAGCGAGCCCACGCGCGCCTCGATCCCGCGCTCGAACCGCTCGCGCGCGATGGGACGGACGGCCTCGCGCACCACGACCGCCACGCGCCGGGGCACGAACCCGGCGACGCGGACGAGCGGCATCCCCGGCCGCGCGACCCGGAGGCCGCGGTCGAGCACCTCCCGCCGGACGGCGTGGGGCCCGATCTTGACACTCGCCACGACCTCGCCGGCGCGGACGACCTGGCCGTCGTACAGCGTGAACACCTGCAGCGGGTCGATCGCGTCGAGGCGCTCCAGGGCGGCGATCCGCACGTGGAGCACGCCGTCCATGGCCGCGAGCAGGTCGACGCGGCTCTCGGCGGGACCGCGCGGCACCAGGCCCGGGCCGGCCACGGCCGCCGCGAGCGCGGATGCGGCCTCGTCCTCGTGGACCTCGTCGGGCCCGAGCACGAGCACGACGATCGACGGCCCGCCGGCGGCCGCCGCGGGGTCCTCCCCGCCCTCGGGGGATCGTCGCCTGCCGCCGGGCGCGACCGGGTCGTCGGTCGCCCCGCGCGCGCCGAGGTCGACGGTGACGCCCGGGGCAGCCAGGCGGGCGAGGTCGTCCGCCGTCAGCCGGCGACCCTTCCGCCAGTG
>JAJYGK010000036.1 GCA_021790715.1 Chloroflexota bacterium | reverse complement strand
GTGCGCGACCGGGACACGATGGAGCAGGCGCGGGTGCCCGTCGAGGGGATCCGGCGCTACCTGCTCGACCGGCTCGAGGCTGCGCGCGGATAACCGGCGGGGCGAGCCGGGGCAGGAGCCCGGGCTCGGGCGCGCGGCCCCGGGCGCGAGGGCGAAGCCGGATGGCGGGGGTGAGCCCGGCCGGCCGTGCAGCAGCCGGCCGGGCGGAGAAGGTCGCTAGTGGGCCGCGACGGCGGCGTGGGCGGGGTGCCGGTGGCCGGCCGATTCCTCGTCTGCCTCGCCCGCGGCAGGTTCCGCGGCCGGCGGGTACTCGCCGCGCAGCCAGGCGTCGATCGCGTGGGCCGCATGCTTGCCGTCGCCCATCGCGAGGATGACGGTGGCCGCCCCGCGGACGATGTCGCCGCCGGCGAAGACGCCCGGCATGCTCGTCATCCCGTGCTCGTCGGTGACGATGTAGCCCCACTCGTTGACCTGCAGCTCGGGAGCCGTGCGCGTCAGCACCGGATTGCTGCGCGTTCCGATCGCGACCACGACCTCGTCGCAGTCGATCGTGAACTCGGAGCCCGGGATGGGGCGGGGCCGTCGCCGGCCGGACGAGTCGGGCTCGCCGAGCTCCATCCGCACGCAGCGCAGGCCGGTGACCCAGCCCTTGTCGTCGCCCACGACCTCGATTGGCGCGACGAGGAAGTCGAAGCGAATCCCCTCCTGTTCCGCGTGATGGACTTCCTCGACGCGCGCGGGCATCTCCCCTCGGCTGCGCCGGTAGACGCAGATCGCCTCGTCGGCGCCGAGCCGTTTGGCCGTGCGCACCGAGTCCATGGCGACGTTGCCGCCGCCGACCACCGCGACGCGCCGGCCCTTGAGGATCGGCGTGTCCGAGTCCGGGTTCCAGGCGCCCATCAGGTTGACCCGGGTCAGGTACTCGTTCGCCGAGTAGACCCCCTTCAGGTTCTCGCCCGGCACGTGCATGAAGACGGGAAGCCCGGCGCCGACCGCGATGAAGATGGCGTCGAACATCTCGCGCAGCTCGGGCAGCGTGTAGGTCTTGCCGATGATCGTGTTCGGCCGGATCTCGACGCCCTTCGCGACGAGCCGGTCCACCTCGGCCTGGACGATGTCCTTGGGCAGGCGGAACTCGGGGATGCCGTAGATCAGCACGCCGCCGGGCGAGTGGAATGCCTCGAAGACGGTCACCTTGTGGCCCGACTTCACGAGCTCGCCGGCGGCGGTGAGGCCGGCCGGACCCGAGCCGATCACCGCGACGCGCCTGCCGCTGTCCGCGATCGCGATGGGCGGCAGCGCCTCCGGGTGCGCGCCGGCCCAGTCGGCCACGAAGCGCTCCAGGTAGCCGATGGCGACCGGCCTGCCCGTCTTCCCGCGCAGGCAGACGCCCTCGCACTGCGTCTCCTGCGGGCAGACGCGCCCGGTCACGCAGGGGAGGGCGTTGTCGTCGAGCAGCGACTGCGCCGCGCCGGCGATGTCGCCGCGCGCCAGCCGGTCGATGAAGCGGGGGATGTTGACGGAGACCGGGCAGCCGTCGACGCAGTACTCCTTCGGGCAGAGCAGGCAGCGCTCTGCCTCGAGCATCGCCAGCTGCTCGTCGAAGCCGAGGTTGACCTCGCCGAAGTTGTGGGCGCGGACCACCGCCTCCTGCTCGGGCATGAGCTGGCGGTCGATCTGCATCCGCTCCTTCTTGGTCGGAACGGGCCGTTCGCCGGGAGCGGGCTGGTCGGTCATCGGGACGCCTCCGCCTTGCATGCCTCGCGGTGCTCGAGCGCCTGCTGCTCGAACGAGCGGTAGGTGGTCAGCCGATCCGCCAGCAGGCGGAAATCGACCAGGTGGCCGTCGAACTCCGGCCCGTCCACGCAGGCGTACCTGGTCTGGCCGCCGACCTCGACGCGGCAGCCGCCGCACATGCCGGTGCCGTCGATCATGATCGAGTTGAGCGAGACGACCGTGTGGACCCCGTAGGGGCGCGTCATCTCGGACACGGCCCGCATCATGGGCACGGGGCCGACCGCGTACACGGTGTCGATCCCGCCCTCGTCGAGGAGGTCCTTGAGTGCCTCCGTGACGAACCCGTGGCGTCCGTAGCTGCCGTCGTCGCTGCACACGACGACCTCGCCGCAGGCGCGCAGCTCGTCCTCCAGGATGACCCACTCCCGCGACCGACCGCCGATGACGCTCGTCACCGACACGCCGCGCCGCCCGAGGCCCTGCGCGATGGGCAGGATGACCGCGGTCCCGACGCCGCCACCGACGCAGACCGCGTGCCCCTGCTCGAGGAGCTCCGTCGGGCTGCCGAGGGGGCCGGCGATGTCCTGGATCGCCTCGCCGGGCTCGAGCTCGACGAGGTCCATCGTGCTCTTCCCGATCGCCTGGATGACGAGCGTGATCGAGCCGGCTCCGGGGTCCGCGTCCGCGATCG
Organism: Chloroflexota bacterium; assembly: GCA_021790715.1. GTDB lineage: Bacteria > Chloroflexota > Limnocylindria > Limnocylindrales > CSP1-4 > JAJYNJ01. The sequence goes on along the minus strand of JAJYGK010000036.1, from coordinate 2,047 downwards.
TGAGCGGGATTCGCTCGGCGCCGGGACCCCGGCGCACGATCACGAACTGGCCGGGTTGCCGGATCTCGGCGATACGCGGGGCGCTGACCCTCAACAGGGTGACGTTCGGCGACAGCTGCGCCTTCTCGAGGATCTCGTGCATGACCATCCACTTGCTGGGGCTCGGCCCAACACTGCACCTCGGGCCGGCTAAACGCATAGTGCGGTGCACAGGGTTCCCGCGCGACCCACCAGAGTTCGCGTAGCGGCAGGCCGAAGGTCACGACGACGACTGCCCGTGCGGGCGGTGCAGGAGGCGCCGGTCGACCCTTGCACGGTCGGCGACGCGCTGCCCGGGTGCGCCGCGACGCCCGGACGGGTCAGCGCTCGGCCGCGACCTGCGCGGCGCGTCCGCCCGCGCTCCGGCCCGCGGCGACGTCGACGGCGGACGGCATCGCCTTCCCCTTGGGCCAGTAGAGCTCCTTCTTGACGTGCGGCTCGGGGAACCCGCGACCCTGCATGTGCGCCTCGGCCTTCAGGATCATCTCCGGGTTGCCGCAGATGTACACGACGGTCCGGTCGGGCTCGAGCCCGTGCTCATCGCAGAGGTCGTCGAGGATCGACTCCACGCGCCCGGTCCGGCCCGTCCAGCCGGCGTTCGCCGGGTCCGACGGTCGCGACACCGTGGGCACGTAGGTCAGCGGGTAGCCGTCCTGCTGCAGTCGCTCGAGCTCCCGCCGGTAGCCCAGTTCCCGCGCGTACGACACCCCGTGGGCGACGATCGTCCGCCGCGGTGTCCCGTCCATGAGCAGGGTCCGCGTCATGGAGATGAAGGGCGCGATCCCCGTCCCGGTCGAGATGAAGAGGTGCGTGCGGCCGTCGTCGGATTCCAGCAGGAACCGGCCCTTCGGCCCGGTGACCCGCATCCCGTGCCCGATCGGGAGGCGCCAGAGGAGCGTGGTGAAGCGCAGGATGGGGACCAGGCGGACGTAGAACTCGTAGCCGTCGCGGGACGTGCGCGGAGACGAGGCCACCGAATACGGGCGCTGGACGAGCCTGCCGTCCGCGAGCACCCCGATCGTCAGGTACTGCCCGGGCTCGAACGATGCCGGTTCGCCGCGGGCGCGCACCCAGAAGTACGCCAGGTCGTCCGTCTCGTCGACGCGCCTGACGAGCTCCGCGTTGTACAGCTCCGAGCTCGCGTCGATGACGCGCGTGTCCTCGGGCATCACCATGGTGCTGCGGCACCTCCCTTTCGGCCGGGCAACCGGCCCGCCGGTCGCCGGTGCGTCCAGTGTAGTCGGGCTATCCGCGCGGCAGCTCGCCCGCCCCCCGCGCGGCCTCGACGGCGAAGACGCGCGGGGTCAGGCCGGTCCGCGCCGGGTACCCGGTCATGACGGCGTCGCGCAGGCGGTCTTCGGCGCCGCGTTCCACGAGCGTCACGGTGCACCCGCCGAACCCGGCGCCGGTCATGCGCGACCCGATGACCCCCGGCGTCGCGAGGGCGATGGCGACCATCGCGTCGAGCTCGGGCGAGCTCACCTCGTACAGGTCGCGGAGCGATTCGTGGCTCTCGACGAGGAAGCGGCCGACCGAGGCCGGGTCGCCCGCCTCCAGCGCCTCCACGACGCGCAGGACGCGCTCGTTCTCGCGGACGACGTGCTCGCAGCGGCGGAACGTCTGCTCGTCGAGCCGGTCCCGGATCCCTGCGAGCATCTCCGGCGTGACGTCGCGGAGCGCCCGGATGGAAGGATCGTCGGCCGCGAGGATCCCCACGGCGGCCTCGCACTGCGCCCGCCGCGCGTTGTACTGGGATGCGCCGAGGCGCCTCGGCGAGCCCGTGTCGCACACGACGATCCGGCAGCGGTCGAGCGGCAGCGCCACGGGCCGCCAGTCCAGGGTCCGGAAGTCGAGCAGGATCGCCCGGCCGTCCTGCCCGACCGCCTCCGCCGCCTGGTCCATCAGGCCGCACTGCACGCCGACGTGACGGTTCTCCGCGCGCTGGCAGAGGCGGGCGAGGGCCAGCGGATCGACCCCGCCGCCGGGCGCGTCGGTGAGCGCCCAGGCC
>JAJYGK010000076.1 GCA_021790715.1 Chloroflexota bacterium | reverse complement strand
CCCGAGCAGGCCGGCCGACCCGGTCAGCTGGAGGACCAGCCAGCCGAGCGCGGTGGTCTGCATCCACGAGCCGACGTTCGAGACGAAGGCGCCGCCGAGGTACAGCCGGTAGTCCGCCGATCGCAGCGCCGGCAGCCGGTCCGCCGTCTAGGCCTCCGGTCGATCGGCCGGTCGTGCGGGATCGTCCGCGGCCGGTACCGTCCCCTCGTCGGATCCGGCGGAATCGGGCTCGCCGGCGACCTGGCCGGCAAGGACCGGGTCATGCACGACCTCGACCTCCCCGAACTCCCGGAGGCCGGCCTCGATGCGGGCGGCGTCGCCCACCAGGACGATCCGTGCATCCGCCGCGCGCACGTGCGATGCGGCGGCCAGGACCTGCTCCGCGGTCACGGCCGCGATCGCGGGCCGGTACCGGTCGAGCTCGTCGTCCGGGAGACCCAGCCCGACGAGCCCGGCGATCGCACCGACCACCTGGGAGGCGGACTCGAACCGCAGCGGGAAGACACCGATCAGGAAGTCGCGCGCCGCGTCGAGCTCGGCGCCGGTCGGGGCGACCTCCGGCATGCGCGCCAGCACGTCGAGCGCGTCGCGGATGGCCGGGACGGTCACGTCCGTCTGGACGGCCATGCGCACCGCGAACGGCCCGGGAACCCGCCGCAGCTCGAAGGCCGCGTGGACGCCGTACGTGTACCCGCGCTCCTCGCGGAGGAGGCGCTGCAGCCGCGAATCGAACAGCCCGCCGAGGATCGCGCTCATCACGACGACCGCGTGGTAGTCGGGGATGCGCCTCGCGAGGCCCACGTGGCCGATGCGCACCTCCGTCTGCGGCGAGCCGGGACGGTCGACCACCACCACCCGTGCGCCACCCCGGGCGGGCGACGCGTCGAGCGGCGCCGGTTCCGCGGGGTCGCCGGCGGAGGCCCAGGCGCCGAAGCGCTCGGCAACCATCTCGGCGACCGGCAGGTCGGCCAGGTCGCCGGCCACGATGGCGGTTGCGCGCCGGGGCTCGAGCAGGGCGGGATAGCGCTCGAGGATCGTGGCCCGATCGATCCCGGGCACGGTCTCCTCCGTGCCCGCGGCCGGCCGCGCGAACGGCGACGCGGGCGCGTAGACGCTCGCCGCGAACGCGCGCTCGGCCCGCCGGCGCGGATCCGCCCGGCCCTGCAGCAGGTCGTTCAGACGCTCCTGGCGCAGGCGGGTCACCTCGTCCTCGGGGAACGTCGGCTCGAGGACGACCTCGGCGAGCAGGTCCAGCGCCGCGGCGAGGTTGCGCCGCGGGACGTCGACCGTCACGGCCGTCGTCTCCCAGCCGGCCGATGCCTGGATCCCCGCCCCCAGGCGCTCCGACGCCTCGATGAGGCCGATCGCGTCCCGCCGCGACGTCCCCTCGGTCAGGGCCTCGGCCGTGAGGGACGTCACGCCGGCGGCCGCGGCCGGCTCCGCGCCGGCGCCGCCCTCGAGCAGGATCTCCGCGGTGAGCAGCGGGCGCCGGGGCAGGTGCGAGACGAGCACCGTCAGGCCGTTCGGGAGCACGGTCCTGGTGAAGCCGGGGAAGTGGTACGCGCGCGGGGCGCGGGGCGCCGGACGGGTCTCCAGGGCGTCGAGTCCGGTCATGCCGCCTCCTCTGCCGGGCGCGCCTCGGGCACGTACGTCAGCACCGCAACGTTGTCGGGGCGGACCACGTCCGCCATGGCGCGCCGGATCGCGGCCGCATCGACCGACAGGTACCGCGAGAGCTGCTCGTTGATGAGCTCCGGGCGATCGAACAGGGTCGCGTACATGGCCAGCCGGTCGGCCACCTCGTCGATGCGCCCGAGGGCCGCCAGTTCCTCCGATTCGATCAGGGCACGCGCCCGCGCCAGCTCGTCGTCGGTGACCGGCTCGACCGTCATGCGCTCCAGCTCCTCGCGCATCTCGGCCTCGACGGTCGCCGCGTCGCTCTCGGGCCGGACCGTGGCCCAGCCGGCGAGGACGGACGCGCCCTCGACCAGTGGCAGCAGGAACAGCACGACGTCCTGGGCGATGCGACGCTCCCGAACCAGGCGGCGGTACAGGCGGCTCCCCTGCCCGCCGGCCACGATCTGCGTCGCGACCTCGAGGGCGTCGAAGGCCGGGGTGCCGAACGGGGGCGTGCGGTAGCCCACGTGCACGCGCGTGAACGGGACCCGGTCCGGGATCGTCTCGCGCACCTCGCGCCCGATGTGCGGCGGAAGGCTCAGGTCGCCGAGCGGCGGGATGCCGGGGCTGCGCGGGATCGGCTCGAAATAGCGTCTCGCCGCCTCCAGCGCCTCGTCCGGCTCGACGTCGCCCGCGATCGCGAGCACCGCGTTGTCCGGCGCGTAGTACGTGCGGAAGAAGGCCCGCACGTCCTCCAGCGAGGCGGCGTCCAGGTCCTCCATCGACCCGATCGGCGTGTGGTGGTACGGGTGATCGGGCGGGATCACCGCCGCGAGCAGCCGTTCGTAGAAGGAGCCGTAGGGGCGGTTGTCGTAGCTCTGCCGCTTCTCGTTCTTGACGACGTCGCGCTGGTTGTCCAGGTTCTCCTGGTTCAGCGCGTCGAGCAGCGTCGCCATCCGGTCGGCCTCGAGCCAGAGCCCGAGCTCGAACCGGTGCGACGGCAGCGTCTCGAAGTAGTTGGTGCGATCGAAGTACGTGGTGCCGTTCACCACGCCGCCGGCCGCCTGCACGACGGCCAGGTGCTCGGCCTTGCCGACGTGCCGCGAGCCCTGGAACATGAGGTGCTCGAAGAGGTGCGCGAACCCGGTTCGCCCCGCCTCCTCGTGCTTCGAGCCCACGTCGTACCAGACGTTGACCGCGACGACGGGGGCCAGGTGATCCGGCGCCACGATCACCCGCAGCCCGTTCTGCAGGCGCTGGTCGGAGAAGCGGACCACGGGAATGCTGGGATCGACCCCGGGCATGCGACCTCCGATCTGGGCCGGCACGCGGGCCGGTGCGGCGGGACGGGTGCGGTCCCGGATGGTGCGCGGCGGTCCGATTGTGCCATTGCGGCGCCGACGGTGCCCGCACGCTGCGCCGCGGCCGGGCGCGCAGCGGGCGCGTGCGGCATCGCACGTATCGCGCGCCCGCCCGCGTGCGAGCGCGGAAACGCGGCAGAGGGTCTTGACAACGGCACCGTCTGATGTTAGGGTTTCGTCTAACAGATGAGCGGCGGAGATCACACACCATGACCCCACGGAGGCAGGCCGACAGGTCCACCGGGACGCCGGTGCAGCCGCGCATGCGCGGCCTGGCCGCCGCCACCGGGCGCTACAGCGTCTCGTTCGACGCCCGCACGGTCTTCGACTTCCTGATCAGCCTCTCGCTCGTGCGCGGGGAACCGTCGGACCTCCCCCCGGAGGACCAGCGCTGGCTGCGGGATGCCCGCGGGGCGCTCCCGCCCGACATCCGGGCCGGCATGTTCGTCGGCGGCGACGAGCGGGAGGGACTGGCCACGGAGATCGCAGCGATCGTGGTCGACCGGCCCGAGATCCGGGATGCCGCCGCCCTCGTCTCGGCGGTCGAAGCGATGCCGGCCGCCGGGATCGTTCGCGCGCTGCTGGAGAGCCCGTCCGGGAAGGCGCAGGCGACGGGCGCCGATCTCGACCGCGCGCTGGCAGGCGATGCGGCGGCCCTCCGCTCGGTCGAGGAACACCTCGCGTCCGTGGCCCACGACGCCGAGCTCGGCCACGTGCGGACGATGCTCCGGGATCCGATCGGGACGGCGGAGCGGCTGCACCTCGCGCTGCGCGCGTGGCTGCCCCCGTTCCAGGAGATCGAGGGCCGCGTTCGTGCCGTCCTCGAGCGCGACGTGGCGGCGCGACGCACCGACATGGACCTGCCCGCGCCGGAGCTCGTCGAGCGGACGACGGCGGGGATCCGCGTCCTGCCCGACGGCACGATCTCCCGCGTGATCCTCGCGCCGACGTATTTCTCGCGCCCGTACAACTGGGCGATCGTCGGGGACGGCTGGCGCCTCTTCTGCTATCCGGTGGCGGAGGCGGCACTGGAATCGCGCGGCGGATGGGAGCCACCGGCGGCAACGGTGCAGCTCTACCGGGCGCTCGGGGACCCGCAGCGCCTGCGGATCCTGCACATGCTCGCAGACCGCGACATGTACCTGACGGAGATCGCGCAGCAGCTCGAGCTGTCCAAGCCGACGGCGAGCCACCACCTGGGCCAGCTGCGGGCGGGCGGGGCTCGTGACCCTGATCGAAGAGGGCGCGCTGACCTACTACAGCCTCCGACGCGATCGCGTCCAGGACGCCGGCCCGGAGATCGGCCGGTACATCTCGTAACGGGGCATCACGGCGGGTGCGCAGGCGCGCATCCGCGCACAGGAGTTAGAAAGATGACTTACATGGGACAGACCACGATGGAAACACGAGCGGTGCAAACGGGGGCGGGGGAGATGTTCGACGCACGGCTGGGCAATGCGATCACGGGGATCCTGGTGACGAGCCGCATCGAGGCGCTGCGCGACGAGGC
>JAJYGK010000114.1 GCA_021790715.1 Chloroflexota bacterium | reverse complement strand
GGTGGCCCAGACCGTGCCGTAGATCCGCTGCAGCATCGGGCGCTTCTCGTCGCCGCGCCAGTACGCGCCGGCGACCGCCAGCAGCCTGAACGGCCCGATCCGGCCGGTGGACGCGACGTGCGGGCCGCGGCACAGGTCGATGAACGTGCCGTGCTGGTACGTGGAGACGACCGGTTCGGGCTGGCCGGCGGCCGCCGCCGCGGCGCGCAGATCGTCCAGGATCTCGACCTTGTAGGGCTGCCCGCGCTCCACGAAGAACTGCCGCCCGGCGTCCGGGTCCAGTTCCTCGCGCACGAAGGGATGGTCCGCCGCCACCGACGCGCGCATGCGCTCCTCGATCGCGGCCAGGTCGTCGGGCGTGAGCGGGCGCGGCAGCTCGAAGTCGTAGTAGAAGCCGTCCCTGATGGCCGGGCCGATGCCGAGCCGAGCGTCCGGGAACAGGTCGAGCACCGCCTCCGCCATGACGTGGGCGGTCGAGTGCCGCATCGGGTCGAGCGGATCGCCGGCATGGGCATCGAGCATCTCCTCGGCGGACCCGCGCTGCGGCGCGACGAACGACAGCTCCTCCTCGTCCTCGATCGCGGGGCCCGCGGCTCCGCCTGCCGGCCCCTCGGCCACCGATCCCACCGCGCGCTGCTCGCTCATTGCCGCCTCCAGAATCGAAACGACCCCTCGTCCCGACAAGACGAGCGGTCGTGCCTCTCGCGGTTCCACCCGCCTTCGCGCGCGGCGCCCGCGCGCGCTCTCGTGGCCGCGCTAACGGGCGGACCCCGGACCGGTTCGCCGGTCGCTCCCGGGTGGTGCGGATCGGGTGGGTGTGCGCCCGGGCTTCCAGCCCCGGCCCGGGCTCTCTGGGCCCCCTGCCCGCTCGCGTGTTCCGATCGACGCGTTCGAGGATGTGGTGGGCGGTACAGGAATCGAACCTGTGACCTCGTGCATGTCAAGCACGCGCTCTAACCGACTGAGCCAACCGCCCGATCGCAGGGCGCATGGTACCGCATCGAGAGCGTCCGACGCACCCCACCGCCCGGGCCCCCGGATCAGCGGAAGAACTCGCCCAGGTTGTTGGCCTGGCAGGCGCGGCCCAGGCACGGCAGGCGCCAGGCGTCCTCGATCGTCCGCAGCAGCGAGTAGTCATCGTGCGGCATGGACGAGGCGTAGTGCGCGCGGACCCGCGGCCCGACCAGGACGGTCGCGACGTGCCCTCCCCCACCGGCGTTCGTGCGGCCCTCGTCGTACGTGACGACCAGGAGACTGTCGGCGAACGACGGCGAGGACGCGATGCGGGGCACGAACTGCGCGAGCCACGCGTCCCCCGCGGCCGTCCCGCAGTCCTCCATGTCGATGCACGTGTTCGGGATGATGACCTCGAGATTCGCCGCGGCCGGGTCGAAGTGCGAGAAGTCCGCGATGTTCGCGCAACGCGCCGGGTTGCCGCTGATGGCACTGAAGTTGATGGCCGGCTCGTGCCTGCGCACGTACGTCCCCGGCCCGTCCGGCCCGCCCGACGCGCGCACGCCCATGAAGCAGTTGCCCGGGACGTTCTGCGCGTAGACGCGCCACGACAGTCCGCGTGCCTGCAGCTGGTCGAACAGGTTCGGGCCCGGGATGTCGTACACGCCCTCGTCCCTGATCCCGTGGGTCGAGCCGGAGAAGAGCGCGAGGTAGCTCGCGATCCCGTGGCCCACCGCGTCGAACGCGGTCGCGAGGCCGTAGCGCCTGCCCAGCGCGTTCAGGTACGGAGCCTGGGGCGATCCCACGATCGACCCGTACTCCCGGTTCTCGAACACGATCACGTAGACGTGGGCGAATGCCGGAATGCCGTCGAGTCCGGGACCCGTGGGCACGGTCGCCGTGGCATGGACGCCGGGGTCCGCCCCCGGACCTCCCGTGCGCGCGGCGGGCTCCGTCCCCGGCGTCACCGTCAGCGTCGCTGCCGCGAGCAGCCGGCCGTCGGAGCCGAGCGCGGTCACCCGGTGGCGTCCGGGCGCCGCGGACGACGGCACCTGGAGGGCCATGCGGAACGTCCCGGACGCGTCCGACAGGTAGGCCGGCATCCCGATCAGCGACCCGTCGAAGGCGAGGTCCCCGGATGCGCCGGACGCGAACCCGTTCCCCTCGACCGTGACCGTCCCACCCGGCGCGGCGACGCCCGGCGCGACGCGCACGGTGGGAGAGCCCGGGACGGTGGACGCCGTGCAGGCCGAGCCCGCCAGCACTGCCGCGATGAGCAGCGCAGCACGGGCGCGGTGAGCTCCCGGAACGGAGAACGCGAGTGACGGCATCAGGCGACCAGCTGCTGGCTGCGATGGGCGGTGCCGTGGCGCACGACGTGCACGGCACGCGGCCGTGCAGGACCGGGCGGTCCGGTCGCCAGCAGTGTGCCCGCGGCCGCCGTCCGCGCCGATGCCGCCGGCCGCAGCGACGTTGCAGCCGCGCTGCGCATCGCGCCTCCCCGACACACGGCTGCAACGGCTCCAGCTCGGCCGCGGAGACCGGGGCAGCCTTCGCTCCAGCATCATCGGCGCCGTGCGAAGCAGCCCGGCGGGCGCCCGTGTGCCCCCCGCGACGATCGACGGCGGCACCGGGCCACGCCCGAGCGCCGCGAAGCGTGTGCCGCCGACCGGCACGACGCTCGTGTCCGGCGCGGCGCACGCGCCCGGCATCGCCCGCCGGCCCGCCGGGGCGGGCGGGACCGCCGGACGGTTCGGGGCGACGGCCGCGGCCTGGCTCGCGGACCGACCCCGGACGGCTCTCGCCCTGGCGAGCGTCGCGGCGTTCCTCGTCGCGTTCGTGCTGCGCATCGCCTTCCTGGCGCGCTCGTACGACCTGTTCGTGGACGAGGTCACCTACTACTCGATCTCGAACGCGGTGGCGAGCGGACGCGGCGTGACCCTGCACGGCCAGCCGTTCCTGCTGCACCCGCCGCTCTTCTTCCTGATCGAGGCGGCGTACATCCACGTGGTGCACCCGACCGGCAACCTGATCGCGCAGGTCCTGGCGGTGCGGCCGTTGAACGCGTTCCTGGCCGCGCTCGGCGCTGCCGTCCTGCTGATCGTCGCGACGCTCGCGTCGCGGGACCTGCGGGCCGGCCTGGTCGCCGTCGCGCTGTTCGTGATCGATCCCTTCATCCTCGTCATGAACAGCCGGAACCTGCTCGAGACATCGATGATGCTCTGGATCCTGCTGGGCTACGCCGTCCTGCTCTCGACGCCCCGGGGCCCGCTGTCGACGCGCCGGGCGGTCATCACCGGGATCCTCTTCGGCCTGGCGCTCCTGACGGAGGAGCTGGCCGCCTTCCTCACCCTGCTGCCGATGGCGGTGCTCTGGGCGACCGGCTGGTGGGGGCGCCGTCGCGATCCCCTGCTCGTCGCCGCGGCCGCCCTGGCCCTCTATGCGGTCTACCCGATCGGGAGCGTGCTGGCGGGCGTGGGACCCGCCTTCGTCACGGCGAAGTTCAGCGGCGTGCTCCGGCTGATCGGGGTCGTCAAGACCACGGGGTTCCGGGCGTCCGGGCCTTCCTTCGCCCAGGCCGTCGTCGACAACGCCGACATCTTCGCGACCACGTACGCGCTGATGGCCCTGGGCATCCCTGCCGGCGTCGTGCTCCTGCGCTGGGGAGACCGTACCCGTCGCGTGCTCGCGGCCCTCCTCGGCAGTGCGTACGCGATGCTCGCCTACAGCATCAAGTTCGGGACGCTCGAGGAGCAGTTCTTCTACTACCTGATGATCCCGGCCGTCATCGCGGTGCCGGTGGCGTGGTTTCTCGTCCTCGACGTGGTCGATCCGCAGGGGGCCGTGCGCCATCGCCTTGCGGGCGGCCTCGTCGAGCTCGCGCGCAGGGTCGCGCCCGTGCTCTTCGCGCTCTCCATCGCCTGGAGTTCGTTCGTGTGGCTGCAGGTGCACCTCACGCCCGACAACGGCTACCAGCGGCTGGAGGCGTACCTGCGCAGCCACATCCCCGACGGGACGGCCATCGGGGTGACCTCGGATCCGCAGCAGTTCGTCCTGCAGGGGTACCGCATCGACCAGGTGCGGACCGCGTCGGACATCCACCGGACCGGCGTGTCATACGTGGTGATCAGCACCAAGCAGATCCAGGACGGGTACGTGCAGCACGGCGCCACCCTGTACGCCTGGCTCCTCGCGAACGGCCAGCCGATGTACGTGTTCCACGGGGCGACCTACGGCGACCTCGAGGTCTTCCGGGTCGACGCCGCCACGGCGGACGGCGCCGGGGCACCGACGCCCGGCGCGGCAGGCGCCACGGCGGGCCACGCCGCCCCCTGACGACGCGACCGGGCGGACGATGCGACCGGGCGGACGATGCGACCGGGCCGGCGGCCGTCCGGCATCGGGCGTCACGCCCGACCGACGCGGCCGGACGGGCGAATGGGTCGATCGGGCGGGTCAGTCGATGTGCCCGAGTCGCCCCGGCGCCCCGTCGACCCCGTCGGCGGGCTCAGCGGCCGCGGCGCGCTCGTCGGGTTC
>JAJYGK010000129.1 GCA_021790715.1 Chloroflexota bacterium | reverse complement strand
CGGCCGCGGCGGCCCCCGCCGGGTCGCCCACCACCGGGAGTGGTGCCCGATCGCTCGCTGGGAGTCCGCCGCGCGTGCGCGTGCGTGCCCACGTCGTCCCCGCGGCCTCTCGGACCGCCGCCAGCGCGCGTACCACCGCCGGGGATGGTGAGCGACACGCGCCGCCGCTCGATGTCCGGATACCACCAGCCTGTCTGGTGCGCGGCACGCGCAGGGTGGCGGCGGGACCCGGGGCACGGTCGGAGGGTGGGGCACGCGCAGGAAGACGGGCAGGAGCCCATGGCCCGCGGCACCGTCGGAGACAGGCAACACGGCACGGCCGGCGTGGGCCGGCCGGTGGGCGCGCGCGTCCGCACCCGTGCGTCAGGGAGCCCAGAGACCGCCCGTCTGCGTCATCCAGTCGGCCACCGCATCGCAGGCCCCCTCCAGGTCGCCGTCGGTCATGTCGACCTCCAGCACCGGCAGGGTCGACTCGGCCGCCAGGCGTCGCAGCAGCTCCTGCTCGCGCACGAAGACCGACAGGTCGTCGTACTGCGCGGGCTTGCCGGACACGGGGAGCCGCGCGGCGCGGGCCGCCGCGAACGTCTCGGGCCGGCGCGTGCAGAGCACGACGTGGAAACCGAGCGGGCGCAGTCGATCCTCGAGCCACGTGAAGTCGGGCCGCCGGCCGGCGCCGACCTGCCAGGCCAGCGTCGAGAGATGGAAGCGGTCGACGATCCACGAGTAGTAGGGCAGGAGCTCGAAGAGGCGCGCCCAGGTCGCGTACGTCTCGAGCGCCCGCGCTTCCTCCTCCGGCGCGTAGTTGACGAGGCCTCTGCCCCATGGAACCGGGGTGAAGCCGCACCATTCCGCCGAGATCAGCGGCGAGTGGTACCGGTAACGGCGTGGTCCGACGATCCGCGGATGCTCGTTGAGCGCGAACGCCAGGTCGGTCTTGTGGGTGAGCCGCGTCCCCTCGAGGATGATTTTCGGCGTCAGCTTCGCCTTCGGCACCGCGCTTCCCTGCCGGTCACGGCACGCCGCGACCTCCCGGCGACGGGTCTGCGACGTGGACGCGGGGCGAGCGTAGCGCGGGCGGAGACCCGTGGGTGGCCCGGTCGGGCGTGCCCTCGACCGCTACACATGGTCATGCGCCGCGCGCGACGAACGCCATCCGCCAGGAGTGGCCGTCTCGGGCGTGCGGAAGCGGGGACGGGGCGGCGGCCCCTGTCGGCCGCCCGATGGTCCAACGCCGGCCAACGCCTGTGAGGGCGGGTGCCGTCGGGCAGCCGACGGCACGACGACGGTGGCGACCCTCGCCAGGCGAGGCGGCGGATCCGGCAGCACGAACGGCGGACCGGCCATGGCGTGCGCATCGCCGGCGAGACGGCAGGCAGCACGAACGGCGGACCGGCATGCGCCGGCCCGCCGTTCGCCCGGACGAGCTCGCGAAGCCGTCAGGCAGCTCCGGTCTCGTCGCCTCCGCCGGCCCTTCCGCACGGCGGCATGTTCGAGTCACCCGGCCGGTTTCGGGCCACCCGGCGGCTCCAGGTGGCTCGACGGTTCACGTCGACCGGCAGGTCCCGGCCACCCGGCTCCGCGGGTACCCGGCTCCCGTGGGTCACCCCGCCACGTGGCCGGCCGAGGCCGGCAGGTTGCCACCGGCAGATTCCGTGCGTCCCGCGTCGCCCGACTGCGGCGCATCCGTCGCGGCCGGGGTGCCCTCGCGGCGCAGGCCCAGCATGAACCGCGTGAACAGGTACCCGCCCGTCAGCCCGAAGAGGATCAGGCTCACGATGAGGATCGGCCAGGCGGCCGGGTTCAGCGAGCCCTGGTTCGCCGAGAGGGCGCCGGGGAGCCAGCCGAGGCCGAACTTGCCCCAGATGTCCGTCTCGCCGCCGGCCTCGAGGCCGTAGATCTGCGGGACGATGTACAGCACGGATCCGATGACGAGCAGGATGCTCACGACGCGGAACGCCTGCGGGTCGTCGTCGGCGTCGCGGGTCAGCTTGACGACCAGCGCCCAGAAGAGCACGACCGACGCGAGCGGAGCCGTGAGCGGAAGCCCGAGCCCGATGTACAGGTTGGGCATCAGGAAGATCATGCTGAGCGCCAGCGTCAGGATCATGAGCCCGTCGCGCATCAGCACGTACGAGAGCCACCAGACGTCGCCGCCGAAGCGGAGCGTCAGTGTCTGCAGGAAGCGGATCACGTAGGGCCGGCTGAAATGCACGATCAGCGTGAACGCCCAGAGGATGGGCAGGATCGCCGCGATCGACAGCACCATCCACCCCTCGCCGCCCTGGACGAACGACGCGGTGATCTGGTCGGGGGTCATGGCACGCTCCTCGTCAGCGGGCCTGCGGCCGGCGCGTGTCGGCGATCCGCAGGTTGTAGATGACGGCGTACAGGCCGAGCAGCCCGACGATCGCCGCCGAGATGTACGCGAGCGGCAGGGACACGTTCGTGTTCTGCGAGCTGTCGAGCAGGGCGGCCAGCTGGTTGCTGACGCCCGACCCGATGGTGGTCACCTGGACGCCCAGGAGGTAGGGCACGATATAGAGGACCGAGCCGATGCCGAGCAGGATCGTCTGCAGGCGGAACCCGCGCGGATCCGCGTCGCCCTTCGTCGTCAGCTTGACCACGAGCGCGGCGAACGCGCAGGCCGCGGCGAGACCGCCGGTGATCGGCAGGTTGTCCGCCCTGACCACGTCAGGGTAGAAGAAGATGAAGCTGCCCAGGACGACCTGCACGACGAGCAGGTCGCGGAGCGCGACGTAGATGATCCACCAGAGGTCGGCCGCGAGCCGGAGGGTGAACTTCTGCAGGGTCGCGAGCATGTACGGGCGCGCGAGGTGCAGCGCGACGACCAGCATCCAGAGCAGGACGAGGGCCGCGGCGATCGTTCCCTCGACGAACGGCTCGCCGACGTTGATGAACGCCTGGATCTGAGACGGGGTCACTTTCCTCCTCCAGTCGTGGCGCCGGCGGCGACGCTCGGCACGCGTGGTCGCTGGACGGGAGCGGGGGCCTGGCGGTCGCCGGGGCCGCGCCCCGAGACGACCTGGACCACACCGCAGCTGTAGACGGCGTCGCAGCGGAAGCAGCGCGACGCCTCGGCGCGCGCCCTCTCCTCGTCGAAGCCGGGCTCGTCCGCCGTGAACGAGCCGGGCACGTACTCGGGATGCGCGACCCGGATGCGCCCCCGGGTCGCCAGGTCCAGCCGGAGCGAGCGCTCCGGCCCGCGCGGGTAGCGGACCGCGGCCATGATCTCGGCCTCGCCGTCGCGAGCGCCCGAGAGGTACTCGTGGATGGAGGCCGCGGCGCGGCGGCCGTTCGCCACCGCGTCGATGACGGTCTTCGGGCCGGAGACGACGTCGCCGCCGGCGAAGACGCCGGCGCGGCCCGTGGCCAGCGTCCGCGGGTCGGCCATGATGCCCGCCCAGGCGCTGACCTCGATGCCCGCGCCCGGCGGCAGGATCGAGGGATCGGGCTCCTCGCCGATGGCGACCAGGATGGTCGCGCATGACATCTCGAACTCGCTCCCGGGAACCGCCTCCCAGATGGCACGGCCGGCTTCGATCCGGCCGGTCGGCTGCTGCAGCCGGCAGCGGACCGAGCCCGCCCGCCCGTTGCCCAGCACCTCGTCCACGATGACGCCCGTGCGGATGGCGATCCCCTCGCGCTCAGCGGCCTCGACCTCCTCGTGCTGGGCCGGCATCTCCGCCCGGCCGCGGCGGTAGAGGACCGTCACGGAGTCCGCGCCGCTCCGGAGGGCGGAGCGTGCGGCATCCATCGCCGTGCTGCCACCGCCGACCACGACGACGGGCCCGGCCAGGCGAGGACCCTCGCCCAGGTTGACCTGCTTGAGGAACAGGGTGGCGGGCACGACGCCTGACAGCTGGTCCCCGGGGACGCCGAGCCGGCGGCTCCTGGACGCGCCGGTCGCGAGGAAGACGGCGCTGAAGCCCTGCGCCTCGAGGTCGCTCAGGCTGAAGTCGCGGCCCATCGCGCTGTCCAGCCGCAACTCGACACCCAGCTCGACGATCCGCTCGATCTCCTCCTGGAGCGCCTCGCGCGGCAGGCGGTACGACGGGATGCCGATCGCCATCATGCCGCCCGGCACCGGCATCGCCTCGAAGACGGTCACGCGGTAGCCGAGGCGGACCAGGTAGTAGGCGGCGGACATGCCGGCCGGTCCCCCGCCGACGATCGCGACGCGCTCCGGACGGCGCACCTTCGGCGGATCGACCTTGGGCAGCCGGCCGTGTTCGGCCGCGAACCGCTTCAGGTTCCGGATCGAGATCGGCTCGTCCAGCGTGCCGCGGCGGCAGGCCGACTCGCACGGGGCGGTGCAGATCCAGCCGCACACCGACGGGAAGGGGTTCACCTCCGCGGCGACGGCATAGGCCTCGTCGTAGCGGCCCTGCGCGATCAGGCCGACGTACCGGCCGGCGTCGGTCGCCGCCGGGCACGCGGCCTGGCAGGGCGCCTTCGGGTCGGCGTCGGCCTCGACCATCGACCGCCACGTC